>DGDX01000088.1 GCA_002385665.1 Firmicutes bacterium UBA3941 | reverse complement strand
ATACTGGTATAGACCCTTGGGTTCCCTATTTCCTGAGCAACCCTTCTAAGGGGAAAATGGGGTAAGCCCCGAGGTTTGCCAATTTCTTCATCACATATGATCATACCGTTGTCCCTCAATTTAGAGCTATGGATATCTACGGTCTCGTCGCTAAGGGCGAATATTATATCCACTTTGGGATCATACCCGTATAATGGCCTGTCGGAAAAGCGTATTTGTACAAAATTGTGTCCTCCCCTTATTCTCGACATATAGTCGCTATGGGAAAACACATAATAGCCGCACCGCTTTAAGATCCTTTCCAGCAGTCTGCCGAAGGTATCCATCCCCTGCCCTGCTTCACCGCCAACTAGTATACTATAATCCATGCATCTGCCTCCTTTAACCCAATATTTCCTTTAAGTATACTTACACCTACATACCTCCATTCAAACCATTATTAGTCTATTTGCTCAGCTGGCGGTTAATGAATTGACATATCAGATAAAGTAAATCAGGGCTGTTGTATAACTAATTAATCCAGTTAACAACAGCCCTGATTCTATCCAGCCAATAATTTAACCAGTTACCTACATGGTGTAGCTGGCGGCATTGATTACCTTTGTATCCTTATCCCCCAGGTCGGGTCCTTCTACTAATTTATTAAATGTGCCCAAATTCACCTGTTGATTATCCATAATCATACCTACATCCTTTGAAACGGTTTCTACGGTGCCCTTTTGTTCCTCGCTACAGATTACAACACCACAAGCTATAAATTCCAGTTTTTCCACTATATCTTCCGGTGTTATATCGTCTTTTATCATTACGATACCGCATTCGCCAATCCTAATTCCATCCTCATATCTATCCAGTATCCGTTTATCGATGGTCATGAAACCCTTACCGCCAACTCGATGTCCCTTGACCTCTTCCAAAGCATTATATTCTACATCTTTATCATGAAATTTTTCTACAAGCTTGCTGCTTATTAACACTTTTCCCTCTATTTTAGCCCTTGCTAAACCATCTAAAGCTGCTTCGTTTTCCAGGTCTATATACAGATTTCCATCTACATATAAGCTGTCTCCATGTTTTCTAATTAAGGCCTTATCCAGCACCTTACCATCCGTATAAACAAGCCCATCAGGTATAGTCTTTATCTCCACGCGCTCATCAAAAAGGGGTAAAGCCTCTTCCAATAAACCTTCGGCTATAACAGCCTTCCTGGTAATAAACCTGGCTCCCAGCTCAATTAAAGGTGCTACATCCAAGTCCTTATCCGGAATAACAACCTTGTCCTTCACATAGTACTTTTCACCCTTAGCCCTTAGGATGAAGGCCTTATCCAGGATCAAATTGCTGCCAAGCCTGATGGCATCCCCGGGATAGGACTCTATGCTGCCATTTACTTTAATTATGGGCAATTTCTCCGTTATATCATCGGGGTAAGAGACCGACCCGTTTGCATGAATATAGGTAAACTTCTCCAGCACCTCCTGGGATCTTGTTTCTATATTCAGACTTCCATTGGTAATTAGTATTACAGGTTTTGATAGCAAGGTGCTGTCATTAATCTCGTAGGCACCGTTCTGAACCATGATGTCAATATCCTTAGGGGCCTCTAATACCTCTGCTGTATTCATAGTTACGTTGTATTTCGCCAAAAGATCCTTGGTCTCTTGTGAGACAAGAACTACAGCTGCGTTTATGCTTATATCCTTGTAGGACCCAAGTACCGTCTCTGAAACTCTCCTGGCATCACAGACAGCAGCATTGATTACTAAATTCTTTTTTTCCACATCAATCACCTTTCTCTTTCTCCTTATAATATAATTCAGACATTTTCCTTCTGGCTGAAGATAGTCTGGACCTAACCGTTGAAGGAGATAAATTAAACAGTTCACCCAATTCCCTTGAAGTATACCCTTCTATATACCTCATCCAGAATATGGTCCTCTCCTTTTCCGGCAGGCTGGCACATAACTGACTTACGAAGATTTTGCTTAGATCATCTTCTTTGATCAGGGGCATTTCTGTCCTGGGTGCATTAGCAGCGCGCCTTACCCTGTCAATAAAGTTGTTTTTGGCAGTTCTGTATAGCCATGACAGGCATTGCCCATCTGTTAATTCATTTAGAATATGGGCATTTTCCAAGACCTTCATAAAGGTCTCCTGTACGATATCCTCAGCAATTGAAGGATTGTTTCGGGAGAGGTTTAGACAGAACCACAGAAGTTTATTACGATAGTCCCTGTATAATTTATCGATCAAGTTACCCCTCCTTTGGCAATGTCTTTACCTATAAGACGAATGAGAAGCAGAAAGTGTTGACTTTATTTTTATTTATTTTATCATTGGTTTCACAAGAAGAGTATATTTTTTTCCCTTAAGGATCAATTCGTCTATGACACTGTTGCAATTAACGCGTTATGCCAGTCAGTTATATGTCGGTAATGGCTATTGATCTCTTATCATATCCTATGAACAACGTTTGCTTTGAGGTTTCAAAAAATATCATTATAGTTTTGTATAGCAAAGGTTAATGATAATGTGTTTTTGGAGAAAACTAGGGCTTGCACTTATGATATAATAAATGCGACTAGGGAGATAAAACCTTTAGGGTTTTATCTGATGCATTTATTGAATCGGTGTGAAGCAAGCCAATTAAGGCTTGCACTTATGATATAATATATATTATGATGCAACTGCATAGCAATTGTAGCAGATGCTAAATCTGCACTTACTCATCAGTCAAAGTATAGAAATCCTATGCACAAAAGATTTATAGGGGGTATTACAGTGAGATATCGAAAATTGGGTAATACAGGAATGGCAGCAAGTATTATAGGCCTTGGGACAGAACATCTGGACGGCAAGGAATATGCAATAGTAAAAGAAACTATAGGCGCTGCCATGGATCATGGCATAAACATCATGGACGTTTTTATGCCCGGACATGAAGTCCGCCAAAATATCGGTAAAGCCATAAGAGGCAACCGCAACAAGTTCATTATTCAAGGACACATTGGATCTACAGATATAAACCAGCAATATGACATTTCCAGAGATCTTGATACCTGCAAGAAATATTTCCAAAATCTTTTAACAGATTTAGGCACTGATTACATTGACGTTGGGATGCTTTTTTTCATTGATACGGAGAAGCATTTCGATGAGGTGTTTAATACTGAAATCTACAGCTATGCACGGCAATTGAAGCAAAAGGGTGTTATCAGGGCAATCGGCGCCAGTTCCCACAATCCCATTATCGCTACGAAAATGGTAGAATCGGGACTCATTGAATTGTTGATGTTTAGTATAAACCCGGCCTTTGATATGGTGCCTGGCGATATAGATGCCCTAAGCTATTTCGATACGGATTATGACAGAAACAGCATCCTGGAGATTGATAAGAAACGTCTGGATCTCTACAGAACTTGTGAAAAACTCAATGTACCCATAACTGTAATGAAAACCCTGGCAGGTGGAAAACTACTTTCCCAGGAGCATAGTCCCTTTTCAAAAGCCCTTACCGTTAAACAATGCATACATTATGCCTTGACCAGGCCGGCTGTAGCCAGTGTTTTGGTTGGATCCCAAAGCAGAAAGCATGTGGAAGAGGCTGTATCCTATTTAAATGCAGAGCAGGATGATCTGGATTATACGGCGGCCATCAGCGAAATGAACAGCGATTTTAAGGGAAGCTGTGTCTATTGTAATCACTGCCTACCCTGTCCTGTAGGGATTGATATTGCCGCAGTAACAAAATACCTGGATATCGCAATTATGGATCCCAGTACAGTAAATAAAGGCATTGGTCAGCATTATAGGGAGCTCACTGCTCATGGATCCGACTGTATAAAATGTGGTAGCTGTGAGAGCAAATGCCCATTTTCCGTGTCTGTAATGGATAATATGGACGAGGCTGCCAGAATATTTGGGCTGTAGCATACCGTCCTTTTATATTACACTATAGCAAAATTAATTAGCTACTTTTATCTGGATTCTACTTAAATAAAGGCTGGGCGATGAACATCACCATGCCTT
>DGDX01000106.1 GCA_002385665.1 Firmicutes bacterium UBA3941 | reverse complement strand
ATATATACATATATCCCAAACTGGCCGATGTTAATCCTTTAATCTTTGATAGGGTTGAGGACTGTATTGAAGAAGGGAGAAGGGCAACCCTCGAGGTGATAGACAAGATTGAGGAGAGAATCCGTTTATTTAAGGCTGGATCATCACAAGACCCTGCTTAAACTCTCTGCCACCCACTCGTTTTTCAGGGTTTGGTAAGGCTAAGGCATAAAGATCACCAGCAAGGACATCATATTGGAACATTTTATTTATATCCTTATCACCAAGTCGATAATAATGAGACGCTTTAGTAATAATCGGCAATTTGGATCTTTCTTTAAGACTACTCAGCAGGGGAATAGACCTTGTGTTAAAGCCAAGGATACGTAGATAGCGAGGACCGCCATTTCTTTGAAAATAGGATATATCCTCGGTTTTTATTCCCAAGAGACCGTGGATAAGAATACGTTGAAATCTGGTATAGGTGTAGCGCCTTGTCTTGACCTTATTAAGAAAATCCTCTATGCTACAGCTTTCTGAGGCATATTTTTTGATGCGGTTTTCTAAACCTTCTTCTACATCCATCCAACTGGCTATTTCTTCGGTGCTGGATCGTCTAAGTAACCCCAATAGCAATTGATCAAAGGAATGAATGGATATTGGTCCCCAGCCCCTGTCAATAGTCTCTTGTAGTATCCTCAAGGAAGGCTCCGGTAAAGCTTCAGCAATGGTATCCCAACTTTTGCCAGACAATATGGCACTGCGTATTGCTGTAGCGCTGGAATATTGTCCCTCCAGACTCGAGCTGTTGTAGGAAGCACCCAATCTAGGTATGATAAAGGGTTTTATTGGGCTTTTCAGCCTTCTCAAAGCCTTTAGATACTCTAGAGCAAGAATGGAATTAGAACCCCTAAAAATGTTTTCAACCAGCTCTGGAGATAAAGTCTTGGCCCATTTTACACAAGAAGAATATTCTTGTATGGCCTTCATTCTTGCAAGTGGAAAAGAAAACCCTTTGTTTAGATATGATCTTAATAACATCCTGTATTCTTTGGGTTCTTCTGCTAGGATCCTGGCTGCCATATCCAATTCTTCTATATTGTTATGTTCACTACCAAATGCTATATGAGTAACCAGCCCGGTCATATGAAGTAGTTGTATTGCACCGGCGGAGAAGAGCTCCGCCGTTTGTGATGCATATAAGGCTGGCAGCTCCAAAACCAGATCGATACCATTTTTGAGCGCCATGTGAGTGCGAGTCCATTTATCTATGATGGCGGGTTCACCTCGCTGGGTGAAGTTACCCGACATAACAGCAATGGTATAGTCAGGTTGCACCAGTTGTATAGCCTTTTGGAGATGATATAGATGTCCGTTATGAAAGGGGTTGTATTCTGCTATTATACCCAAAACTTTATTCAAGGTTATCATTCCTTTGCAATTATTAAGGACTCTCCTATATAAGGCAGTAAAGTAGTTTCCTGCCAAGGCGGTTTCTGGGTTTGTCTCAGCTAGAGCCTGAAACAAATGCGATTGTAGTCACCTACTAATAGGCAGGTATCCAGTGGTATTAGTGGCCGAGTATTGGGAATATAATATGGAGCCCTGTTGAACATAATAATTATATAAACGTAGATCGATTTATTCAAGCTAGCAACATGGTGTATCACCATCAAAGCTAATATTGAAATTCTATATACAGCCAAATATCATAAAATATAAATTGATTAGAGGATTTTGGCGTTTAATGTAGAATAGATAGTTTGGTTAGGTGCCTCGTAACTATAAATAGGGGCACATTTAAAGCAATACAATGGTTTCGTACCAAAAACTACGGGAAAAATCCATACAAGGTGTATAATATTAAGCTGATTTAACTCAGACAGCTTACTATATATGTTACCCTAGTTTTTGGACGATAACCATATAATAATGTCTTGTATCAATAATTCAGCATGCAAGGTCGGAAGAACTTAAATCCAGAGATTAATCCCTGTTTGATACAGCTTACGATACTAGGTGTAGAAAGGGATATGTGGGGATATTATTTGTCTTCGGGCTGTTAGTTGTGCATTGTATTTCATATAAAACTAATTACTGGATTAGATGCGAGGCTATTAGAAGAAAGGAGTTATTTAATGGGTGTAATTAACGATATTATTAAGAAAGCAAAGGCTTGTAAAAAAACAATCGTACTACCTGAAAGCGACGACATCAGGATGTTGGAAGCCAGCCAAAAGATCGTAAGCTGTGGGATAGCCGATATAGTATTATTGGGCAATGAAGAGGTTATTCGGGAAAAAGCTGGTGATATTGATTTAAGCGGGGTTAAAATTATAGATCCCTTAAAATCTGAAAATGTCGATACCTATGTCGAAGCTCTGGTGGAACTACGTAAGCACAAGGGCATGACCTTGGAGAAGGCTAAGGAGGCTATAAAAGATCCCCTATATTTTGGGTGTATGATGGTTAAGTTAGGGGATGCAGACGGTATGGTAGCCGGTGCAGTAAATAGTACTCCCGATGTATGGAGGCCTGTATTACAAATTATTAAAACCCGTCCCGGTATTTCCATTGCTTCAAGTTGTTTTCTTATGGAAGTACCAGACTGCCAATATGGTGAGAACGGTGTTTTTATTTATGCAGATTGTGGTCTCAATCCGGATCCTACTCCCGAAGACTTGGCCTCAATTGCCATTAGCGCAGCAGAGTCAGCAAGGATTTTGGCCGATATGGAACCAAGAATAGCTATGCTGTCTTTTTCAACAAAGGGTAGTGCTAGCCATGAGTCTGTTGATAAGGTAGTAGAAGCAACCAGAATAGCAAAGGAGATGGCACCTGATTTATTGATCGACGGTGAACTCCAAGGGGATGCTGCATTGGATCCAGACATTGGTCAACAAAAATCCCCAGGCAGTCCTGTGGCAGGCAGAGCCAATGTATTGATATTCCCAGACCTTGGGGCAGGGAATATTGCTTATAAACTCACTGAAAGGTTGGCAAAGGCTACAGCACTGGGACCATTAAGTCAGGGCTTGGCAAAACCTGTTAACGATTTATCCAGGGGATGTAGCGTTGATGATATAGTCAACGTCGTTGCAATAACAGCGTTAGAGGCACAGAATTAAGGGAGGGGGAATTTATTATGAAAATACTTGTGATTAATGCTGGTAGTTCATCGCTTAAGTATCAACTTATTAACATGAATGATGAAAGTGTTTTAGCCAAGGGCAATGTAGAAAGAATTGGTCTGGCGGAGCCCCTGCTAAAGCATACCCCACAAGGCAGAAGCCCTATCGAAATCCACGGAGATTATAAGGACCATGTAGCAGCTATAAAAAAGGTTATCGAGACCCTAATCCATGAGGATTATGGTGTTATAGGGAGCATGGATGAGATCAAAGCAGTTGGTCATAGGGTTGTACATGGAGGCGAACGGTTTTCCAGTTCCGTTCTAATTGACGATGAAGTTATGAAGGCCATTGAGGCTAATATTGAACTGGCCCCTCTCCATAATCCAGCCAATATAATGGGAATTAACGCCTGTAGAAATGTAATGCCAAATACGCCAATGGTGGCAGTTTTTGATACAGCATTTCATCAGACCATGCCCCAAAAAGCTTTTATGTATGCTATACCTTATAGCGCTTATGAAAAATTTGGAGTAAGGCGTTATGGCTTTCATGGAACTTCCCATAAATATGTATCCTTGAAAGCAGCTCAAATACTTAAAAAACCCATTGAGTCTTTAAAGATAATTACTTGTCATTTAGGGAATGGATCTAGTATTGCAGCAATTGATGGTGGCAAATCCATCGATACCAGCATGGGCTTCACACCCTTAGAGGGACTTCCTATGGGAACAAGGAGTGGTAGCATAGATCCTGCTATTCTCAGCTATTTGATGGATAAGTTAGACATGAACTGTGAAGAAATAAACGTGCTTTTGAATAGAGAATCAGGTATGCTAGGTTTGTCGGGAGTCAGTAGTGACTTCAGAGATTTGCATAAGGCCGCTGCTGAGGGAAATATGCGAGCCCAGTTAGCACTGGATGTCTTTAACTATGAGGTGAAAAAATATATAGGTGCCTATGCGGTAGCTATGGGTGGAGTGGATTGTATAGTATTCACTGCGGGTGTAGGCGAGAACACACCAGAGGTAAGGACGAGGGCTTGCTCGGGTCTGGAATTTATGGGCATCAAGATCGATGAAGAAAAGAACCATCGGAAATTGGGAAGTCCAGATTGGGACGGAGATATAAGCACGGACGATTCCACAGTTAGAGTCCTGGTAGTACCTACCAATGAGGAACTGATGATAGCCAGGGAAACCATGGACATCATTTAAAATAGGCTGTGAGAGTATTGTTCTGTATTTGTTTGACAAAAATTTAATAATTCAATGGATAAGATTTTCTGCTGTCGCCTTGACAAAACTAGGTGCAATCTATATAATTAACCCGTCCGTCTACGAAATAATGGAGTGATATATGATGGTTATTGATATTACGGACATCTTAATGGAAGTGGGCTTGGCGAAAGATTTTGAGGGGTATCTATCCTTAGAAGATTTCGTATATCAAGGTGATAATATCCACTTTGAAAAGCCTTTTTATGTAGAGGGTACCGTAGTAAATGGTGGGGAATTTGTTATGCTAAGTGCTCATGTACAAGGGCATGCAGCTTTGCAATGTGGTATATGCACTGAACCATATGACTATACTGCGGATAATGAAATACAAATAAATCTAAAACCCATACCTGACGAGGATGATCCGGATATCTACGTTTACAGCAATAATCTTATCCATTTAGATGATATCATAATCCGTGAATTTATTCTAAAATTGCCGGTACAGAGACGGTGTTCTGTGGGGTGTAAGGGTCTTTGTCCTTATTGCGGTGTCAATTTAAACAATGAAGAATGCCAATGTACGGATGAAGACCGTCAACCAATAGACAATAGGTTAAGGATATTGAAAGATTTTTATGCGAATAGGGATAGGGAGGTGTAATAACCATGGCTGTGCCAAAGAGAAAAACTTCCAAAGCGAGAAGGGATAAGCGTAGGGCCAATTGGAAGGTGAGTATGCCTGGTATGACAGAATGCCCACAATGCGGGGCTGTTAAGCTTTCACACAGGGTATGCAAGGAATGTGGATTTTACAACAAAAAACAAGTGATTTCCAATGAGAGTTAATCTCAATATATCCTACTAAATTATAACTTGAATATAGGATGAAATAGTTAGAAACTGCCTTATGGTAAAGGAGTATTAAAAATCTGCCTACCTAAGGTAGTTTTTGTTTATAAAAAAGTATTGCATAATAGTATGAAATATTATATACTACCATTAGCACCAGATACTAAATGCATTTTTGATTTAATATATGTATTTAAGCGAATTTGTTACTGATGTGTTTAGGCCTAATTTTTACGGCCTTTGATACGAATATTAAAAAGGTGATTAAAACATGACAAAGGATGTTTTGCCCAAAAAAGAACGCCAGCGACGATTGATTGAAGATTTGAGCCAAGATCCCTTTATGACAGACGAAGAATTGAGTGAGATGTTCAATGTTAGCATTCAGACTATTAGACTTGATAGGCTCGAACTTGGCATACCGGAGCTGAGAGAGCGAATAAAGAATGTAGCTGAAAGAAATTACAGCAAGTTAAGGTCAATTGAAGGCAAGGAGATAATCGGTGAATTGGTTGATATTGAACTGGGCAAAAGTGGTATATCAATCCTCAATACCACTGACGATATGGTGTTTCAACGCTCCAGGGTGGTAAGAGGCCATTACATTTTTGCTCAAGCAGAATCCCTTGCTCTGGCAGTTATTGATGCCCCGGTTGCCTTAACCGGAGTGGCCAATATTAAATATAAAATCCCCATCTATGCCGGGGATAAACTAGTGGCAAAGGCTGAGGTGGTCCGGCGCAGAGGAAATAAATATTTCGTGTGGGTGAAAATTAAGGTAAGGCAGGAAGAGGCCTTTAGGGGTAAATTTATTTTGGTTTCCATAGGTCCTGACGGAACAGAGAATGAATCGGGAGGCAACGAATAATGAGAATAATAGTAGATGCTATGGGAGGAGATTATGCTCCGGTTGAAATTCTCAAGGGTTGTATCAATGCCGTTGACGAATACGGGATCCCTTTGACCCTGGTTGGGCAGGAAGAAGTTATAAAAGAGCATTTGCAGGCATTGGGAGCATCGTTGGAATCCTTTGAAATAATAAATGCCACGGAAATCATAGGGCCTGATGAGGTCCCAGTCACTGCAATTAGACGTAAAAAGGATTCTTCTATGTTAAAAGCCTTTGAGTTATTAAGGCAGGATCCAGAGAGTGTATTTATTTCAGCTGGCAGTACTGGTGCTCTAATGGCCGGAGGATTACTAAAGGTAGGCCGTATTAAGGGCATAAACAGACCAGCTCTGGCACCCTTAATTCCTACCAAGGAAAAATCGGTGCTTCTAGTAGACGCTGGCGCAAATGCTGAATGTAAACCGGAGAATTTAGTACAATTTGCTGTAATGGGATCGGTATATATGGAGCAGGTACTGGACAGAGAAAATCCCAGCGTTGGTTTGGTCAATATCGGAACTGAGGAAGGCAAGGGCAACGAACTGACCAAGGAGACCTACATACGCCTAAAAGAACAAGGGAATATAAACTTTTTTGGGAATGTAGAGGCTAGGGATATACCGGCCGGAATAGTTGATATCGTTGTATGTGACGGTTTTACCGGTAATATAATTCTGAAGCTCACTGAGGGTTTGGCAACTAATCTGTTTGCCATAATGAAGGAAGAATTCACCAAGGGTCTTATACCTAAAATTGGGGCCTTACTGTTAAAACCTAGCCTAAAGGGATTGAAGGCCACCATGGACTATGCGGAACACGGAGGCGCCCCTCTTCTTGGGATAAACGGTGGAATTATAAAGGCCCATGGCAGCTCCGACGCCAGGGCAATAAAAAACGCCATACGGCAAGGCAAAAAATTCGCTGAACAACAAGTATTGAAAAGCATCAAAAGCAAGATCGTCGGAGCCGGTGAGGAGGTATAAAACATGGGGTTGCTATACCATGGGGGTATAACAGGTACAGGCAGCTATGTACCTGAAAAGGTAATAACAAATAAGGATTTAGAAAAGATCGTTGATACTTCCGATGAATGGATTGTAACACGTACCGGTATCAGAGAGAGACGCATATCCGATATAACCATGGCGACATCGGATATGGCAAACATTGCTGCAACAAGAGCGATCGAGAATGCAGGTCTATCCCCAGAGGATATTGATCTTATAATATTGGCAACAGTAACCCCTGATAGCAATGTACCCTCTACAGCTTGTATTGTACAACATAATATTGGAGCAGTGAATGCGGCTGCATTTGATATAAATGCTGCCTGTTCAGGTTTTATTTATGGATTGATAACGGCCAACCAATTTATAGCCACAGGTATATATAGAAATATTCTGGTTATTGGAGCAGAGAGTCTCAGCAAATTTACAGACTGGAGTGACAGGAATACCTGTATACTCTTTGGAGACGGTGCAGGTGCCGTGGTGGTAAGTAGGGTTGACAAGGGGTTTGGTATCTTATCCCAATATTTAGGTGCTGATGGCAGCGGTAGCGATCTTCTAAAGATAGAGGCAGGAGGATCAAGAAAGCCTGCATCATTGGAAACCATAGAGCAAAGACTTCATTACTTCTACATGGATGGGAGCGAAGTTTTTAAGTTTGCAGTACGTATTATGGCTTCTGCATCGGAAGAGGTCGTGAAACAGGCGGGTTTAGCTAACGGTGACATAGATCTGTTGGTACCGCACCAGGCTAACATTAGGATCATAGATGCAGCGAGAAAAAGATTGGGGTTGAACAGGGAAAAGGTCTTCGTTAACTTGGATCGGCTGGGTAACATGTCTGCCGCCTCGATACCTGTTGCCCTTGATGAAGCTGTAGGATCGGGCTCTATCAAAAAGGGTAATAACGTACTTGTGGTAGGCTTCGGTGGAGGATTGACATGGGCATCAGCAATTATGAAATGGGCATATTAGAAGGAGACGGATATGAAAAACTTCGCTTTACTTTTCCCCGGTCAGGGAGCACAATATGTGGGCATGGGCAAGGAACTCTATGAAAACTACCAAAGTGTTAAGATACTTTTTGACAAGGCCAATGATATCTTGAAGGAGGATATTACGAATCTTTGTTTTAATGGTCCGGAAGATGAGTTAATGAAAACAGAGAATACCCAACCTGCAATACTTCTTGTAAGTATAGCGGCCATGACAGTTCTTAGGGAACATGGTTTTACCCCTACTATGGCAGCAGGGCTGAGCCTGGGTGAATATGGGGCATTAGTGGCGGCTGGTGTACTGGATCTTGAGGATGCTCTTCCATTGGTTCGTAAGAGGGGACAGTTTATGCAAGAGGCAGTTCCTTTTGGTGTAGGGGCTATGGCTGCAATAATAGGTCTGTCTACTGAAAAGGTAGAAGAATGCTGCCGCCTTGCCCAAAATGAGGGAATGGTTAGCCCGGCGAATTACAATTGCCCTGGTCAGATAGTTGTGTCCGGATACAAGCCGGCTGTAGAAAAAGTATGTGCCCTGGCAAAGGACATGGGTGCAAAAAGGGCCTTGATGCTTGCAGTAAGTGCCCCTTTCCACTCTCCTCTTCTTGAACCGGCGGGATTAAAGCTGGAACTGGAGCTTAAAAAGATACGGATTAAATCGCCCAGTATAGATGTGATATCCAATGTCCATGCTACAGTCGAAAGTGATCCATCAAAGATAGAAAAAAATTTGGTATTGCAAGTTAGCAGTCCTGTAAAATGGGAAGGAAGTGTCCGATATATGATTGATCAGGGCATCGACACCTATGTAGAGGTAGGTCCGGGTAAAACACTTAATGGATTTCTAAGAAAAATATCACGGGATGTTCGAGGATATAATATAGAGGATATGGATTCGCTCAAAAAAACATTGCAGGGATTGGGGGTTTAAACATGGATTTATCCGGAAAGGTAGCCCTGGTTACGGGAGCTTCCAGGGGCATTGGAAGGGCTATTGCCATAAGACTGGCCAAATCAGGAGCTGCCGTGGGCATAAATTATTCATCAAATACAGAAGCTGCCGAGGAGGTTGTAAGTGTCATAGAAAAGGATGGTGGTAGGGCTATTGCCTTACCTGGTGATGTATCTGATGCCAACACAGTGGCTGAATTAATGGCCCAAATTAACGACAGATTGGGGACATTGGATATTCTGGTGAACAATGCTGGTATTACCCGGGACGGCCTTTTAATGAGGATGAAGGAAGAAGATTGGGACCGGGTTATGGACATCAATCTGAAGGGAGTTTTTAATTGTACCAGGACAGCTTCCAGGATAATGATGAAAAAGCGAAGCGGTAAAATTATTAATATTTCCTCGGTTATTGGGATAGCTGGAAATGCAGGACAATCAAATTATGCTGCAGCCAAGGCGGGAATAATAGGTTTTTCTAAGTCAATAGCCAAAGAATTGGCGCCACGTAATGTACAGGTTAATGTGGTAGCTCCTGGGTTTATCGATACCGATATGACCAGGGTGTTGTCAGACGAAATAAGAA
>DGDX01000024.1 GCA_002385665.1 Firmicutes bacterium UBA3941 | reverse complement strand
CAGGATAATGATGAAAAAGCGAAGTGGAAAAATTATTAATATATCCTCGGTTATTGGGATAGCTGGAAATGCAGGACAATCAAATTACGCTGCAGCCAAGGCAGGAATAATTGGTTTTTCAAAATCAATAGCCAAGGAATTGGCTTCACGTAATATACAGGTGAACGTGGTAGCTCCAGGATTTATCGATACCGATATGACCGGGGTGTTGTCAGACGAAATAAGAAATGATATTTTATCCAAAATACCCCTTAGAAGGTTTGGAAATCCAGACGATGTGGCAGCATTAGTGGCCTTTCTGGCATCAGATTACAGCTCATATATAACAGGGCAAGTAATCAATGTTGACGGTGGAATGATAATGTAATATTATACGATATAATCAATCTTCCACTGACTAGGAGTGTAGTATAATATTTCTATTCGAAAAGACAGGAATCATTGAAAGGAGGTGTAATGCATGATATTTGATAAAATAAAGGAAATAATTGTTGAGCAACTGGGTGTAGAGCCAGATATAGTTACTATGGAGGCATCATTTATTGATGATTTGGATGCGGACTCATTGGATATTGTTGAATTAATTATGGCTTTGGAAGAAGAATTTGATATGGAAATCCCTGATGAGGAAGCAGAAAAGATTTCAACCGTAGGCGATGTCATCGATTACATTAAGAGCCATTCATAAGGGCTAAACCATGGTTTGGAGCCTTCTGTATTGGAAGGCTCCAATACTTAATTCTATTAGAAATACCATATCCTGATCCATCATATAACGTACTTTTTTAAACTTCCTTATTGGAATTATATATTCATATTTTAACGCAATAGATAGCATGGGGGAGATTTCTATGCCAAAAAGAGTAGTAATTACAGGATTAGGGGCTATAACCCCTTTAGGTAATGATGTGGATACCTTTTGGGATTCGTTGAAAAAAGGGAAAAACGGAATAGATATAATAGACAGATTTGATGTTGAAAAATTTACATCAAAGATGGCAGGTTTGGTTAGGGATTTTGATCCAACAGATTATATTGATCGCAAGGAAGCCAGAAGAATGGACAGGTTTACTCAGTTTGCTGTCGCGGCATCTCGTGCTGCTATGGAAAATGCAGATCTTGATTCTAAGAAAATAGATGCAGAACGATTTGGAGTAATTATGGGAACGGGTATTGGTGGCCTTGAAACCTTAGAGCATCAGACAAATATTCTCCTTACCAAAGGACCAAACAGGGTAAGTCCATTTTTTGTCCCTATGATGATTGCTAACATGGCTGCAGGTCAAGTTTCTATAGCCGTTGGTGCCAAAGGTATAAATACTACAGTGGTAACTGCTTGTGCTTCCTCAACCAACGCCATAGGAGAGGCATTTAAAGCCATTAGATTTGGGGACGCCGATGTGATCTTAACAGGCGGATGCGAAGCCACAATTACCCCCTTGGCTTTGGCTGGATTTTGTTCTATGAAAGCCCTATCTACGCGAAATGAGGACCCAAAGACAGCATCCAGGCCCTTTGACGCCCATAGGGATGGGTTTGTAATGGGAGAAGGAGCCGGTATACTTATCATGGAAAGCTATGACCATGCGGTGAAAAGAGGAGCTAACATTTTAGCAGAAGTCGTGGGGTATGGTTCAACTGCAGATGCCTATCATATTACGGCACCGGCACCGGATGGAGAAGGCGGCGCTAGAGCTATGAAAGAGGCCATTCGCTATGCTGGAATTGAACCGACAATGATAGACTATATTAATGCTCATGGGACTTCAACCCCATATAATGACAAGTATGAAACTGAGGCAATTAAGACCGTATTTGGGGATCACGCCTATAAGCTTAAAATAAGTTCAACCAAATCCATGACGGGACATTTACTGGGTGCAGCCGGCGGAATTGAAGCCATAGCGGTGGTAAAAATGCTACAGGAGCAATATATAGCACCTACAATAAATTATACAACTCCCGATCCCGAATGTGACTTGGATTATGTGCCAAATGTAGGCTCTAAGGCTGATATAGAGTTTGCCTTATCTAATTCTTTTGGGTTTGGTGGCCAAAATGCTTCTATTATTCTAAAACGCTTTACTGAATAAACACATAAATACTAAGGGGCTCCCATTAGAGCCCTTTTTATTTAGAGTTAGGTTATAGAAATAATAGCTCCTACAATCTTGCACCATATGATACTAAAAACTATAATAGGGATTAGAAAAATGAACAATAACCAAGGAGAGTATTAATGAGTAGGATCCCAAATCACAATATTGATGAACTGGAAAAAAGGATCGGATACAAGTTTAAGAATCCCGAACTATTGTTAAATGCCTTAACCCATAGCTCGTACGCAAATGAAAACCGGGGAAGAATATCTGATAACGAGCGCTTGGAATTTTTGGGAGATGCTGTTTTGGGCTTGGTAATAGCCGATTACCTCTATAGACTTTTTGAAGAGCATAAGGAGGGAGACCTTACCAAGATCAGGGCAAGTATAGTTTCGGAAGAGCCGTTGAGCCTAATTGCGCGTGATATTGGATTGGGCCAATTCCTCCTTTTGGGTAAAGGGGAGGCAAATACAGGTGGTAGGGATCGGGATTCTGTATTGGCAGATGCAGTGGAAGCCGTTATAGGGGCAGTGTACCTGGAGGCCGGAATTAATCAGGCAAAGGAGCTTATAATAGGTCTATTTTCTTCTTTGATGGAGAAAAGCTTTCAAGGTAAGGGATTCCAGGATTACAAGACCAACCTACAGGAAATGCTGCAGGCAAAGGGCGAAGAGGAAATAGTATACCGGGTAATCAAAGAATCAGGACCCGATCATAACAAAGAATTTGTCGTTGAGGTGCTATGTGGTAGGCGAGTTATAGGAAGAGGAAAAGGAAAAAGCAAGAAAGAGGCTGAGCAACGGGCAGCCAAGGAGGCTTTGGAGAAAATACATGGATAGTTGACTTCCCATACATGGAATATATCCACCAGGGGTAGCCGTTAAAGGGATTTTATGCTAAAATTGATTAGTTATATCAGTTTTTTCTTTGATAATGCCTAAGATAAGAGGTGTATATGATTGCTATTAAAAAGACTTGAAATGTATGGTTTTAAGTCCTTCGCCGATAGAATCCAGATCGAATTTGACAAGGGTATTACTGCAATAGTAGGCCCCAATGGAAGCGGTAAAAGCAATGTAGCCGATGCAGTCAGATGGGTGTTAGGCGAACAGAGTGCTAAGTCCCTAAGGGGTAGCAAGATGGAGGATGTAATATTTTCAGGAACTCAGGAGAGAAAACCTTTGGGTTTTGCTGAGGTGTCACTAACATTGGATAATACCCAGGGCACTATACCAGTGGAGTATACTGAAGTAACCATAACAAGAAGGGTTTTTAGATCAGGAGAGAGTGAATATTATATAAACCGTTCACCTTGCAGATTGAAGGATATTACAGAACTATTTATGGATACAGGTGTGGGCAAGGAAGGATACTCAATTATTGGACAGGGAAGAATTGACGGGATACTGAGCAGCCAACCTGAAAATAGAAGACAGATATTTGAAGAGGCGGCTGGTATTGTAAAATACAAGAGCAGAAAGCAAGAATCAGAGAGAAAGCTTGAAAGTGTTCAGGAAAATATAATTAGAATCAATGATATACTTAGGGAAATTAGTAATCAATTGGGTCCCTTGGAGGATCAGAGTAAGGCGGCGAGAGAATATTTGGACCTACGGGACAAATTGAAATACTATGAGTTAAACAGATTTATTATAGAATATGACAATTACAGAGAGAGAATAGATCGGATAAAGAATAATGTAGCGCTATTGAATCAGGATATCACTAACCATCGGTTGAATATTCGGAATTTAGAGGATAAAAACAGTGATTTAGACAACAGCATAACTAAGCTGGACGAAATAATTCAAAATCTTTCCCATGAAAGGTACAAAAAATCAAACGAAATCGAGAGGTTGAAAGGTAAGATAGATGTTATCAAGGAGAGAGCTATCCAATTGGATAGGGAGAAATCCAGGTTGGAAAAGGAAATAGCAGCAGAGGAGCATTCAATTACGGAAAAGCAACAGGTGCGTGTTGAAATCCTTAGGGAGTTGGATGATAAGAAAAAGGGACAAGACTTGATTCTCGAAAAATCTGCTAAACTTAATGCGGAATTGGAAAAAATACATAAGAAATTAACCTTACATCATCAGGAAGTTCAGCAAAGCAAGGACAAAGTAATGGAAATCTGGAATGCATTGTCCGAGACGAAAAATACAATAACCAAATATAGAACTTTAAAAGGTAATTTAGAAGAACAGCGATTGCAGACGAGTATTCGACTGAAAGAATTAAAGGAGAATAGGACGGTCCTCAATCAAAGGCTTATAGAGAATACTTACCAATTTGAAGATCTCATGGAAGCGGAGAAGTCAAAGAAACATGAGAAGCTCGTTTTGGAACAAAAGATAGAAAGCCTGGGACAGGAACTTGGTAAACTGGATAACAAGCTACAACTACAGAGACAGCAGCTGGAAGGGTATAAGTCCAAGCTAAAGCTTCTTGTAGACATGGTTAAAACATATGACGGCTTCCAAAAAACGATTAGAAATATATTGGTAGAATGTAAAAACAATTCAATATTGGAAAAGAAGGTTTGCGGTGTAGTAGCAGAGCTAATTGATGTACCGAAGCAATACGAGGTGGCCATAGAAACAGCCTTGGGACCAAGCCTACAGCATATAGTAACTTACAATGAACAAGATGCTAAATATATGATTGAGTTTTTAAGGAAAAGAAACTGGGGAAGGGCTACCTTTCTTCCCATATCGTCTATTAAACCCAGGTTCCTCAACGATCGGGAACTAGGGGTATTGTCTATGAATGGGTGCCTGGGAAGGGGGATAGACCTTGTAAACTTTGATCCTAAATATACGGATATTTTTAGCAATCTACTAGGAAGAATAATTATTGCCCAGAATTTAGATCAAGCCGTGGCCATTGCAAAAAAATACTCATATTCCTTTAGGGTTGTCACTCTGGATGGGGATATTATTAATACCGGAGGCTCAATGACAGGCGGGAGTATAAACAGAAGGAATGTAGGGATTATTGGGCGGAGCAGAGAAATAAACGATCTAAAGAATCAGATTACTCATTTGGTAACGGACATGAAACATGGTGTTACCCAAAGAGAAGCATGTCTAAAGGAATATAATAAGCTGGCAGATGCCTTAAAGATTATATCGAAGGAAATTCACGAACTTGAGATAGAAAAGGCCACTAGCAGCGAAAGCCTGGAGGGGGCCCATAATCAGATAAGGCAAATTGATGAAGAAATCCAAAGAGTAAATATAGCCAATAGAGACATAACCCTTGAGATCGAGAGGTTGCAAGAATCCATTGGAGAACAGGAGAACCTGATTAAAGAATTGGAGCTCCGAATTGATAGAGCGCAAGCATCAGTTCTTGATACTGACTCCGTCATTGGGGATATCAATAGGCAGAAAGAGCAAATGGATGAAGAGTTAACCAAGGTTAGGGTTGAGATGACAGGTTTAGAGCATGAAATAGGCTATATAGAAGCAAAAATAGTTCAACTGGATGATGAAATAGGCTTTCATAAGCAATCCATTAGGGAAAAATCTAAGGCTATGGAGGATATCTCCGATACTACAATTATATATGGACGCGAGATTGACGAATATACAGATAAGATAGAGAAGCTTAGCAAGGAAGTAGAGGAAGCAAGTAGGGAATTAAGCCAGAGACAAGCTGATAAAGTAGCCTTGACAGAAGAGATAAGTGCCGTTGAAAAGCGAATAAAGGAATTGACCAAGACTGTCGATGAGATCCGTGAAAGAAGGCACAGCATGGAAGTCCAGTTGTCTAGAACTGAGATTGAGCTAGAAAATATCCAGAACAATATTTGGCAAGATTATGAGATTTCCTATGCCAACGCCTTAAGATACAGGGATAGCCAATTGGGATTAACCCGGGTTAAGAAGGAGATACAAGAGATTAAACAGAGGATTAATCGACTTGGAGACGTCAATGTAAAAGCCATAGATGAGTATAAGCGAATAAAGGAACGTCATGACTTTCTAACTGGTCAGATGGAGGATCTTATCGAAGCTAAGGATAATTTATTGGGTGTAATAAATGATATTACATCTACCATGAAGCGCAGGTTTGTTCAGGAACTTGATATTATAAACAAGCATTTTAAAGATGTGTTTAGGCGCTTATTTGGTGGGGGTAAAGCAGGTTTGGTGTTGGAAGATCCAAACGATGTACTAACGTCCGGCATCGAAATAATTGCCCAACCACCGGGTAAGAAACTCCAAAACATCAATCTATTATCAGGTGGTGAAAAAGCATTGACGGCTATTGCAATTCTCTTTGCCATATTAGAACATAAACCTGCACCTTTTTGTGTCCTTGATGAGATAGATGCAGCTTTGGATGAAAGCAATGTGGAAAACTTCGGAAGATTTCTCAAAGAGTTTTGCGATAAGACGCAATTTGTATTAATAACTCACAGAAAAGGTACCATGGAGAAAAGCGATGTCCTGTACGGGGTAGCTATGGAGGAAAAGGGAGTATCCAGAATGATTTCCGTTAAGCTGGAGGATGAGATTGCAAGCTAGGTTATATAAAAAGTTGAGAGAAGGAGGCAACAAAGAAAACGGAATGGATAACAAAAGTGGTAGGAAAGCGGGTTTTTTTTCGAGATTAATAAAGGGACTGGATAAGGCGAGACAAGGATTTACCCAAAGGGTGGATGAGCTTATAAAGTATTACCGAGAAATAGATGACGACTTTTTCGATGAGCTGGAAGAGATCCTTATAACTGCAGACGTAGGTGTTAATACAACAATAGAGATTGTAGACGAACTGCGGGACCTGGTCAAAGAGAAAAAGGTTGGTGATGCCGAGAAGATAAGAAATTTATTGAAAGATAAAATAATATCCATCTTGGCTAACGAGGATGATTTCGAGGTAGACTCTCCTGCAGTTTTTCTGATAGTGGGAGTTAACGGAGTCGGCAAAACCACCACTATAGGAAAGTTGTCTGCCCTTTACAAGGGACAGGGTAAGAGTATTCTGATGGCTGCAGGTGATACCTTTAGGGCTGCAGCAACTGATCAGCTACAGATTTGGGGGGATAGAGCCAAGGTACAAGTAGTGTCCCAGGAAGAAGGTACTGATCCGGCTGCAGTGATATATGATGCGATTCAGGCGGCAAAATCAAGAAACATTGATATTCTGATATGTGATACAGCCGGTAGGCTCCATAGCAAAAAAAACCTTATGAACGAATTGGGCAAGATTAATCGCATAATAGACAGGGAACATCCGACTGCACAAAAAGAAGTACTTCTAGTATTAGATGCTACCACAGGTCAAAATGCTATAACACAAGCTAAACTCTTCCAAGAGACTGTAGGAGTTACGGGTATTATACTAACAAAACTGGATGGCACTGCTAAAGGCGGTATTATCGTGGCGATTAAATCCGAATTGGATGTGCCAATTAGGTTTATAGGAGTAGGAGAACAGATAGATGATCTCCAACCCTTCAATCCTCAGGACTTTGTTGATGCATTATTCGAATAATACCTGATTCTGAATAAAAATAATTAGTTATGGATATAGATTCTTGTTGACAGACAAGACATTATATACTATAATCATTGCCTGTAAAGGAATACTACTTTACAAATCCGATTCCCTTATTAGGAGTGTGGGATGGAAAAGTTTACCCATATAGGAATGTTATTTGAGATATACGGCGGGTTACTAACCGATAGACAAAGGGATGTAATGGATCTATATTACAATTATGATCTTTCTTTGGCCGAAATAGCTGAACAATTCGGCATTAGTCGGCAGGGAGTACATGATCTTATAAAAAGATCGGAGCTGGTCCTATCAAATGCGGAAGATTGTATCGGTTATTTAAAGTTTAGGAACAGAATCTTCGACGATATACGTGATATCGAGGAAGATATAAATTGGTTGCTCACCCAGTTGGGTGATGGCTTAAACAAAGGGTCTGATGAACTAAAGCGAAAACTGACTCTTATAAGGGATAAGGTTATGAGAATAGGTGACCTGTGATAATTTGTTTAAATAGTGACAGCCGTAATCTAAGGAGGTTAAGGTATGGCATTTGAGGGACTGTCGAGTAAGTTACAGTCAACGTTTAAAAAATTGACGGGGAAGGGCAAACTGTCTGAAAAAGATGTAAAAGATGCCATGCGGGAAGTGAGGCTTGCCCTGCTAGAAGCCGACGTAAACTTCAAAGTAGTAAGGGATTTGGTAAAAAAGATTGGGGATCGGGCTGTAGGACAAGAGATAATGAAAAGCCTAACCCCGGGACAGCAGGTTATAAAGATTGTCAATGAGGAATTGACGGAACTAATGGGGGGGGCCTACAGTAGGATAGCAACAGCTGATAAGCCACCCACAATAGTTATGATGGTGGGTCTGCAAGGAGCAGGTAAAACTACAACTGCGGGCAAGTTAGGCGGCTACTTTAAAAAAGAAGGTAAGAATCCCCTTCTGGTAGCATGCGACATATATCGTCCCGCTGCTATAAAGCAATTACAAGTGGTAGGAGACCAACTATCAATTCCGGTATTTGATATGGGTAAGAATGATCCTGTTCGTATTGCAACTGAAGCCCTCAGCCATGCAAGAGAAGAAGGTTATGACATAGTTATTATAGATACGGCGGGAAGGCTTCATATAAATGAGGAATTGATGAATGAGCTAACGAACATTAAGGAAGCTGTTAAACCTCATGAGATTTTGCTGGTGGTTGATGCAATGACAGGTCAGGATGCAGTCAACGTAGCAGAAAGTTTCAACGAGAGGTTGGGGATAGACGGAGTGGTTCTAACCAAGCTGGATGGGGATACCAGGGGAGGGGCTGCCCTTTCGGTTAAGGCTGTAACCGGTAAACCTATTAAGTTTGCCGGCATGGGTGAGAAATTGACCGATTTGGAATTGTTCCACCCCGACAGAATGGCTTCCAGAATTCTGGGCATGGGCGATGTTCTAAGCCTAATCGAAAAAGCGCAAGCAAACATTGACGCCGAGAAAGCTTTAGAGCTCGAAAGAAAGCTTCGAACCCAGCAGTTTACCTTTGATGATTTCTTAGAACAGCTTCAGCAGCTAAAAAATATGGGTCCGCTGAACGATTTAATAGGCATGATTCCAGGAATGAACCCCGGCAGGCTAGGTGGCCTTGACTTGGACGACAAACAGCTTGTAAGGACAGAGGCTATTATCCAGTCTATGACCAAGGAGGAAAGGTTTAATCCAAGCATCATTAACGCTAGTAGAAGAAAAAGAATAGCAAGGGGTAGCGGAACCAATATACAGGATGTAAATAGATTATTAAAATCCTTTACTGAATTTCGCAAGATGATGAAGAAGATGTCAGGGATGGAAAAATCCCTAAAAAGGGGTAAGTTCAAGTTCCCGTTCTAAGTTTTAATCGGAATTATCCTCTGATTTTCGGAGATATGGGTTTATATCCATAAATTCTGTGGAATAAGGGAAATTATCCTTTTGATGAAGTATTCTGAACACTGGGACTTATTGATTACGGTTACCTGTCGTACTGCTTTGTCAAAAGGTTAATATAATGATTATATTTATATAATCGCATCTTTATAGGAAAGAGGTGAAACAATGGCAGTAAAGATAAGACTTAAAAGGATTGGTGCAAAAAAGGCGCCTTACTACAGGGTTGTAGTTGCAGATTCCAGATCACCGCGTGACGGTCGTTTTATTGAGGAGATTGGTTATTATCAGCCACTGGCCAACCCTTCAGTAGTTAAGATAGATGCTGAAAAGGCAAAGAAATGGCTTCAAAATGGAGCTCAACCTACAGATACTGTACGGGCGCTATTAAAGAAGAATGGTATAATTGAAGCCTAAAGTTTGAATAGTTGTTTTAGGGCATTAACAAAGCAAAATAAGCATACGGGGGTATTGTAGATGGGAGAATTAGTTAAATTTATTGCCAAGTCCCTAGTAGACAATCCGGATCAAGTAGATGTCAGGGAAGTCGAGGGGGAACAGACAGTTATCATAGAGCTAAGGGTAGCCCCCGACGACATGGGCAAGGTAATTGGCAAACAGGGGCGGATAGCAAAAGCTATACGTACAGTGGTAAAGGCCGCGGCGACTAAAGAAAAGAAGAGAGTTGTTGTGGAAATTATTTAAGCATGGGAAGTATGAAAAAATTGCAAGACTATCTTACCGTTGGATATGTTTTAAGACCTAGAGGGGTCAAGGGAGAAGTCAAAGTTGAACCCCTAACGGATAGTATAGAACAGTTTAATGAATGGGATGTACTATACATTAAAGATGGGGATCAGTATTATCCTTTGAAGATTATAACCAAAAGATATATCAGAAACAGTGTGTATATAAGTTTTGAAGGCTATAACAATATGAATATGGCAGAAAAACTTAGAGGACAATACCTATGGATACCTAGAGATCAGATAGGAGACCTGCCTGAGGACACATTTTTTATTGCAGACATCCTTGGATGTGAGGTAAGGACCCAGGAAGGTGTAACATTAGGCAAGGTAGAAAGGGTTATACACACAGGCAGCAATGATGTCTATTTGGTCAAAGGTTCAACGGGGGAGGTTTTAATACCCGGGCTTAAAAAAGTAATTTTGGATATTGACATTATTGAAAAAGAGATAATTGTAGCAGCACAGGAATTGGAGGGGTTATTACCTGATGAGGATTGATATCCTTACCCTGTTCCCAGAAATGTTTGAGCCTATACTTGGTACCAGCATTTTGGGGAGAGCAAGGGAAAAAGGGATACTAACCATAAACCCTATAAATATAAGGGAGTTTGCTAAGAATAAACATAGGCAGACGGATGATTATCCCTATGGTGGAGGCCCCGGAATGGTTATGTCTCCGCAGCCCCTTTTTGATGCATTCTACCATGTTTTAGACGGTTCCCCGGACGCTAAGGTGATCTATTTTACTCCTCAAGGAAAAACCCTGAACCAGGAAATGGCTAAAGAATATGCTAGACAATCACATTTAGTGTTACTTTGTGGCCATTACGAAGGGGTTGATCAAAGGGTCATAGACAGATTTGTAGATGAGGAGATATCAATAGGGGATTATGTCCTTACGGGCGGAGAATTACCTTCAATGGTATTTATCGATTGCGTAAGCCGGCTAATCCCTGGAGTGTTGGGTAGTGATCTTTCAGCTCAGGACGAGTCTTTTAGTAATGGGCTGTTGGAATATCCCCATTATACCCGCCCACAGACCTATGAGGGAATGAGTGTTCCTGAGGTACTCCTATCGGGGCATCACGAAAAAATAGACAGGTGGAGAAAGAAAGAAAGTCTTCGAAACACTCTAATCAAGCGACCGGACCTATTAGAGGGTGCAGACTTGACATTGGAGGATATTAGGACAATTGAGAGGTTAAAGGGCGGCAGGGAATGACGAACCAATTATTTATTGCCATGAAAATGCTGGTATGCTATAATTGTTTTTATGATTACGGACGTTCCGCATAATGCGGTTAGTAAGGAACGTTTTCCATGGAAGGAGGTAGCTGTAGATATGGAAATAATTAGAACTATCGAAAAAGAGCAGATGAAAAAGGATATCCCCAAGTTCAATGTAGGAGATACCGTTAGAGTTTATGTTAAGGTTGTTGAAGGAACAAGGGAAAGATTGCAAGCCTTTGAAGGCATAGTAATACAAAAGAGGCATGGCGGCCTACGTGAAACATTTACCGTACGGAGATTGTCTTACGGTATAGGCGTTGAAAGGGTTTTCCCAGTGCATTCTCCCAAGATTGATCGTATTGAAGTGATTCGAAGAGGTAAGGTTCGTAGAGCAAAGCTGTATTATCTAAGGGATAGAGTAGGGAGAGCTGCAAGGGTTAAAGAAAGGAATCTGTGAGAATGTGGGACTGGGAGCAGTCCCATATTTTATAATGGCCTTATTTGATTGGGAGATGGCTGCATATGAAAGATGTTAAGAACGATATAAAAGAATGGATTCAGGCTATATTAATCGCGATCGTTGTATCAGTGGTAATTCGTTTATTTTTATTTGAGACCACCCTGGTGTACGGTCAATCTATGGAGTCTACTTTGAGAGACAGGGATAGAGTGATAATCAACAAGCTAGTATACCACCTATACACGCCATCCAGAGGAGATATTGTTGTGTTTAAAAACCCGACCAATAACAAAGAAAACTATGTTAAGAGGGTTATCGGCGTTGCAGGTGATACTATTGAGATAGCAGATCATAAGGTATACATAAACGGTCAGCTATTGAATGAACCATATTTAGATGAGGAAACAGAAAGTGATTTTCCCAAATTGGTAGTCCCCGAAGATACAATTTTTGTAATGGGGGATAATCGCAATCATAGTCAAGACAGTAGATATATAGGGCCAATCCCAGTTGAAAATATCATTGGAAAGGCTCAGTTAAGAATCTGGCCCATATCGGATTTTACTTTTTTTAGATGAGAGAAAGGAGTCAATTACTTGAATGTTAACTGGTATCCAGGACATATGGCCAAAGCCAAGAGGCTGATATCCGAGGATTTAAGGTTAATAGATATAGTATTGGAAATAAGGGATGCGCGCATACCCATAAGCAGCGCCAATCCTGATTTTGATGAGCTTTTTGTTAACAAGTCCAGAATAATTTTTCTGAATAAAAGTGATTTGGCCAACCCATCCCATACAGAGGACTGGATCAATTGGTTTAGTAAGAGAGGGATAAAAGCTGTGCCGGTCAACTCCTTGGACCCGAAAGCCATCGGTAGGGCAAGGAATATTATTATAGGCATGGCTGAGACATTTCATAAGAGAATATTGAAGAAAAGGGGTATGAAAAAGACCATCAGGGGTATGGTGGTTGGAATACCCAATGTAGGTAAATCGGCCTTCATAAATGGCATAGCCGGTGGCAAAAAAGCAAAGACCGGGAATAAACCCGGGGTCACTAGAGTTAAACAATGGATTAGAATAAACCCATATCTTGAATTATTGGATACTCCAGGCCTATTATGGCCCAGACTGGATCAAAAGGTTACAGCCTTAAATTTGGCTTACACCCGTACAATCAAGGAAGAAATTCTGGATATTCAGGAAATTGCCTTTAATTTTCTAGAGATAGCCAAAGTGAGATTCCCTGATGAGTTGGTGTCCAGATATGGCGATTTGGACATGAGCTTAAAGGGGCATGAGATATTGGAAGAGATATGTATAAAAAAAGCTTGGGTTCAAGCTGGTGGGATAGCGGATCATAGTAGGGGAGCGAGCCATGTGCTGGATGACTTTCAGCAGGGGCGGTTGGGTAGGATCACCCTGGAAATACCTCCCGAGATATAAGGTTGGGATGGAATGTTTGATTTAGATATTAAAAGGTTGAGTATTCATGAAATCAAGGAACTGGTCCAATTTAGTACCCTTGAAGACTTAAGGGTTTTGTTAGAGTTAATAAAACTAGATGATAGGAAGGGCGTTAGGACATTACAGCGTGTGATTCTTAAAAGGTTTGAGGATGAAGAAGCCAGGCTCAAGAGAAGGAAAGTTTTATTGGAAGAAGAACGTAAGCTGTGGGCTATGGGATATGAATTTGTTGGAGGCCTTGATGAGGCTGGAAGGGGTCCCCTGGCTGGTCCTGTAGTAGCCGCATGTGTAGTTTTTGAACCTTATACATATATAGATGGTGTTAATGATTCTAAAAGGCTTACCCCGGCCAAAAGAGAAGAATATTTTGAGTTGATTATGAAAAAGGCGAAAACAGTAGGTATAGGCCGTGTTGACCCGGTGGAAATCGACAGGATCAATATTTTAGAGGCCACCCGTACCGCTATGGAGCATGCTGTGTCCCAATGTTATCCCGATATTGATTTTTTATTGGTAGATGCTATGGATGGCAACTTTTCCGTCCCTTATATCCCACTTATAAAAGGAGATAGTCGCTCCCATTCTATAGCGGCTGCTTCAATTGTTGCCAAGGTAATCAGAGATAGGGAAATGGACGAATGGCATAAGAAATATCCTCAGTATGGCTTTAATAAGCATAAGGGGTATGGGACCGGTAGCCACATAGATGTTATAAGGCAGATCGGGCCATGTCCTATTCATAGGCGTACCTTTATTCATAAGTTAATAGACTAATCCTAACTAAATACTTGTCAGTAAAGATTGGGTTATTAGTTAACTGCATGAGACCTCCTGATGTCAGAAGGACTAATACAGTATCTGCGACTATTGATGCTATGCAGTAAGGATGTAGCATCAATAATAGATCTTACGAACAAGATATGGAGATAAAAAATGAAACATATTGAACTGGGAAGATGGGGAGAAAAGCAGGCTAGGGACTATTTAGAGGGCCAAGGGTTTGTTATGCGGGAAAACAATTATCGCTGTAAATTAGGAGAGATTGATCTAATCGCCTTGGATGAGGGATGTCTGGTATTTATTGAAGTAAAGACAAGAACCTCTGCAGCATATGGATTTCCGATAGAAGCCATTGGCAGGAGAAAACAAGAAAAATATATAAAGATGGCCTCAATCTATATCAAGGAGAAGGGTTTATATGAGGTCCCTTTCCGTTTTGACGTAGTGGAGGTTATGCCCGGAAGGTCTGGGCAGCCAATAATTAATCATATCCCTAATGCATTCCAATCTATCGGAGGCAGGTATTATTTATAGAACAGGTCGGCCAGATACCAATGCTTAGTTAATTTTAGGGGGATGAATATGGATTATCGCAAGATCTTTAGAGAAATAAAGGCAGGGGGTTTGCAAGGTGCCTATCTTTTTTTTGGTGAGGAGGAATATGTAAAACAACAGGCCCTGCATCAAGCGATAGAGGCATTGGTGAATCCACTTCTTAAGGATCTTAACTATACCCAAATAGATGGTACCCAGGTTGACTTAGATACCATAATTAATGCATGCGAAACCCTACCTTTTATGGCTGATAAAAGATTGGTGATTGTAAAGGATCTTTCGATTTTGAATGGGAAGTCCGATGGTGATATAGATGAAAACAGATTTCTTGATTATATAAAGAACATGTCGGAAACTACTTGCCTGATCTTGTACTGTCGTGGCAGTATAGATAAGAGAAAGAAAATATATAGGTATATCTATAGTACAGGCAAGGCTCTGGAATTTCAGCATCTTAATGATAGGGAACTCTATACTTGGATTAACCAGACCGTAGAAAGACAGGGTAAAAAAATTGCTTATGATGCTATAAGGCATTTGGTTGATCTTGTGGGCAATAATTTAGAAGACATATCAAACGAATTAAAAAAAGTTATCTCCTACGTTGGAGAACGTACAGTTATTGATGTAGAGACCATGGATCAAATAATCGTGCCCACATTGGAACAGAGCATATTTACGTTGGTTGATGCTATTGGGGAAAAGAAGACCCATGAGGCCTTGATGGTACTGGGAAACCTCATATATGGGAGAGGGCAGGCTATACAGCCAATTCTGGCAATGATCGCCAGACAGTTTAGATTGATACTTCAATCCAAAAGCTATCATGAGATGGGGTATACTTACGAAACAATAGCTACCAAGTTAAAGCAGAGATTATTCGTCGTGAGAAAATGCCTGTCTCAAGGAAGAAACTTTACCATAGAACAGCTAAAAAGGGGATTGGACTTATGCTTAAAGGTTGATTACGGGATAAAGGTGGGCAGGATTCAAGATACTATGGGTCTAGAACTCATCATAATTAAGATGTGTAGTCAGTGAAGAATCACCCTCAATTATTTTTAACATATGGGCCCTTTTTTGAAAGGAAATAATATATACAACAAAAGCTTCCATCCCCGGGAAGCTTTTTGCCATAATATAGCCAATTATTCTTGAGCTTGGGCCATTTTTAGTTTTAAAGCCAGCTTGGATTTCTTCCTAGCAGCGGCATTCTTGTGGAGTACCCCCTTTGCAGCAGCTTTGTCCAACTTGCTACTGACCTCGGGATATAGGGCACGAGCCTTATCCAAATCGCCTTCAGAAATGGCTGTCTCTAATTTCTTAATGGCGCTTCTAAAGCCGGATTTTATTGACTTATTTCGCATTGTTCTGGTATTTGCAATCTTTATCCTTTTGATTGAAGATTTGATGTTAGCCAAACAATTCACCTCCTTGATTCAATCAACGAAGATAATTTTATCATGGGAAATTGGAAAAGGCAAGTGGAATGTAGTATTTTTGGCCGTATCCTAGATTGTAATCGTATAAAAAACTACTAGGTGGTCAATATAGGGATATGGAAATATGGAATATTCTAATTGCAACTAGGATGAGATAGTATTGCATTAATTTAACATATTTCCTATTGAAAAATCCCAGGAACCTGAAAATATATAAATTTAGAGAGGTGAAGATTTTGACTAGCATTAGAACGGATCTAGCCATGGAGGCCAGAGAGTTATACGGACAGCAAAGCAGTGATATGGAAGGAATCGAAAGTGAGAATTATGAAAGTGATGGCATTGGGATAACCAGAGTCAGGATTACCAGCCCCACAGGTGAAACCAAAATAGGTAAACCAATGGGAACATATATTACCATAGAGGCTGAGGATATAAAATACGGTGATTTGGAATTTGCCGAAAAAGTTAGCCAAAAGTTAAGTCAGGAAATTAAATCGTTGGTAAATTTGGATAAGGATAGTAATACGCTGGTTGTGGGACTCGGCAATTGGAATATTACACCGGATTCATTGGGCCCAAAGGTAGTAGATAGGATGATGATTACACGTCATGTTATTGAGTTGATACCAGACCAAGTTGATGAACGAGTACGTCCTGTATGCGCCATAGCTCCGGGAGTATTAGGAATAACAGGTATCGAAACAGGTGAGATCGTTAAGGGATTAGTTGACAGAATTAAGCCTGATTTAGTAATAGTTGTAGATGCCTTGGCATCACGAAAAACCCAGCGAATAGGTACGACTATTCAAATTGCGGATACAGGTATAAGCCCGGGATCTGGTATAGGAAATAAAAGGATGGGAATCAACGAACAGAGCCTTGGCATTAAAACCATAGCGATAGGAGTTCCCACGGTAGTGTATGCACACACTATAGGCAGGGACTCCCTGGAATTGCTAATTGGGGAATTTTCCAAACACACAGCTCCTGGTACGGCATTCTATAAAATAATCAGGGAGATGCCGGAAAGCCAATTAGATGCCATGGTTAATGAGGTTCTGAGCCAGGGACTGGGGGATCTGGTTGTAACACCAAAAGAAGTGGATATGCTCATAGATAATATATCACAGATTATATCCGATGGTTTAAATATGGCCTTGCATGAAAATATCTCACTGGAAGAATCCCGGCGTTTCATGCATTGATATATTGCTATTCTGGAAGGAAGGTCAATCATATTACAAAAACATGTAGGACAGTAATAACCCCGGATTTATTCAAAAAGTCGGGTATATGATGATGAGGTTATTGACCTTCTATAATACTTGAAAATAAGATGCAAAGGTCTGTAGGGCTACAAATCAGT
>DGDX01000026.1 GCA_002385665.1 Firmicutes bacterium UBA3941 | reverse complement strand
ACCTTCAAATTCTGTATTAAGCCATGCCTCCAAGATATCTAAGGCCTCTAAAACACCAGTTATTTTACCTCCCAGACACAGGAGGTTGGAGTTGTTATGCGCTCGGGTCATCCTTCCCATATAGGTGCTGGTGCAAAGCGATGCCCTAACACCCTTATATTTATTGGCTATAATGCTCATACCAATCCCGGTTGAACAGATTAGGATTCCCCTGGAAGCCTCACCTCGAGAAACAGCACCGGCTACCTTAGATGCATAATGAGGATATCTTACTATTTCACCGGAATGTGATCCAACATCCTTGTAAGGAATATTCCTCTCCCCTAGGTATTCTATAATATGCTGTTTTAATTCGTAACCACCGTGATCATTTCCAATCCATATGGTTTCCTTGTTCATGCTAGATCCCCCACTCATTATACAGAAATTCTTATTGTCCCTGGCCAAATCGTTGCAGGTCATATAAGCCCTTCGACTAAATCCATAGACTTCTTCATATCCTCTCTTCTTAATAAGATGATATCTACAAGCTTCTGGGCCAATTCTTCCTGCATCGGTGAATTAGCCTTTACTTTTTCAACCCATTCAGGCCTTAATCCATCTACTCCTTTATATGCACCTGCAAGGGCTCCTACCATAGTAGCTATGGTATCAGCATCTCTGCCAAAGTTGGCACCGTATATAATACTCTTTACCGGATCCCCATCTGCAAGATAGAACAGGGCCAATACACAGGGTACTGTCTCCCTGGAATCGCATAGATCTTCACATAGAAAACTTTCATAGAATTGTTCCCTAAAGGTCCTATAATCATTTACGCTTTTGGCGAGATCCATTACCTCTTGGATCCTGGATATCATTACTTTTGAACTGGTCTTATGCAAATATTTGGTAGCTGCACAGATAATCTCTTCAACAGTAGTTTCCGGTTTCATTGCTTCCGCCACTGCCGCCGCCATAGCGCAGGCCGCATCTCGACAGAAATTGGTATCGCCTGAATGTATTAGCCCGGCCACATCATAAGTTTCCAGAGCAGCCTGTCTTGGATTGCAGGCGTTGATTAAACCCATGGGAGATATAGACATGGCAGAACTGCTGCTTTGCATATTGCCCATGCCCGCGTTAACCGGCAGTACCACTGAACTTTTTAACTTGTGAAACATATTTCTTACCGGAATATAGAACAGGTTGTAATACTGATTATTGTTTAGAAAGGCTTCAGCAAACTCATCAGCTGTTATATAGCCATTGTTGGATATAATGGCTTCGCATAATATAAGCTTGATAGCTGAGTCATCTGTCCCATCGCCTTCAAAATCGTCCACCTGGCCATACTCTTTTTCTATTTCCTTATAATGCTTAGTCTCAACAGGGGCCCCCATAGCATCGCCTATCAAGCCTCCTATCAAACAACCATAAACCTTTTTATAAATTGAGCTATCTTTCATTATTCATATTCCTTTCTTTTCTATGTAATCAACAAAATCTTATCCCAGCGACACTCTTATTCTCTAATAATAACCTTATATTCTTCCAATTACCAGATCCTTGTAGTGGCAATGGCTGCCCTTGAGGATGGACATTCCCACTTGACCTGTCAGATATGGGAAATCAGTATCGGTAAAGGCGATAAGTACTTGTCCACCGCTCATGACCTTAATCTCAGGGCCTTTCACCTGGACCTTGAAAGTATATTCCTTTTCATATTCCCATGGATAGTCCATCTCTACCAAGGTTCGATATCCGTTTTCATTCTTATAAAGAACAAGTTTGTTATCAGGAGCAAGCCCTACTGCGTATGAGCGGATGGCACCCTGTACTCTAAAGTTAATCTGATGATAGTCTCCCAGTTTTGGGATCATAGTTATCTCATAGGTATAGTCCTTCCAGTCATATGCCCCTGTATATGCCTCGCCGAAATCGGAGCAGCTACCGCTAAGTTCATTGTCTTCCAGCTTCCAGATACCTTTAAGATATGAGAACTGGCTAACCTCCCGATGTAGTCCGGTCCACACTTCCATTCTTTCCTTTGCGAAATCTATGGAATAGTCCGGAGTTCCCATAAAATCAAAATCATCCAGGTAGGCTACCAGAGCATCCGAGCCGCTTGTAGGAATGAACTTGACCCCAGCCTCTATTAAGCAAGCTCCATCCATCCTGGGAATATCAAAATCAAGTTTGACCCACTCACCCGGATTCAGTTCCAGTTTAGGTCCTTCTACATCATGTCCGGAATTACCGTCCCTCACATACAAACAGGCTAATACTCCAGTTCTTGTGTCTTCCGGTAACTTGACAAAGCACCTTAGGCTCTGACCGGGATAAAGAATAGGTGAAAAGCTTGGGTCATATCGACTGTCATGAAAATCTTCCGGTCTATAATAGGTCTTATGGAAGAGTCTTAGTTCATCCCCGCCTGCCAAAGGCTTAGCAATTAACTTAAGAGCCCCTTTCCCACTATAAGCCTCTTCTTCCGTATGGTTTAAAGCATATTCCAATGTCCTGTCAATATCTGAATCCACCCGGAATCCATGGGTAGAACCAGGAAACTCAAAATGGAATTTTGCAGCCCCCCCATGCAGTATATCCTCCCATTCCGTAGGACATTTCTCTCCTGCAATTTTATAGGCCAATTTAGCTATATAAACCGCACACCAAGGGATGTCCATAATATTTAAACTTCCGATTACGCTGGAACAAGCCAGGAAATCATTGATAGGCTTCCTCCACTTGTCATAATCAATTCCATCCAAGCCATTTCTAACCCCCATGATGGTTCCTACGTTTGCAACATTGCAATCGGTATCCCATCCGGCCATGTTGCATATGTTTATAGCTTTCGAAAAGTCGCCTTCACTGTATAATAGTGACATAATGATAAGGGCAGAATTAGGTATAATATGACATACTCCCGGATAGCGATCATATCCATAGTTGTCCTTGATAAACTTGAAGCAATCCCTCCAGTTGTCAGGATTTTTTCTATAAAAATCTATGACATCCCGAGCCATCCGAACATATTCACAATCCTGCGGAATAGTTGACAGACCTGTTTCGATTATCTTTTCAATGTCCTGTTCCACAAAAGCGGCGCTGATACAAGCTGCTATAAACATACCCCCGTAAATACCATTTCCTCCATGGGACACACTGGCCGCCTTCTCAGCATACTGGGCAGCCAGCTTTGGATCACCCGGAACCACCAGCCCCCAGGTATCGATAAAAATCTGCCCACCGATTTGCTCGGCTACGGCGGCTCCGTTCTGTTCTATCGACCCGGAGCGGGGTGCCATTATACCGTTTCTAAGGTTTAGATAGGCTGTATGCTCCGTTGATTTCCCGTATCCACCCCACCAATAAAATCCATGTTCATATGGAGCATAATTAAGCCAGGTCAAGCCTATCTGCTCAGCGGTTATATCCGGCGTATGAGTATAGTCTTCCAGAGCTCTTAAAAAAAACATTGGCCCATTGCTATCATCATCGGCAGCAAAATCCTTATAATCCACCAGGTAACTATCAATTTCTCCATACACCCTTTTTATTCGGTCATATTCCCATCCTTCTATTGGGGCACCATGACGTACGCCAATGATTTTACCCAACCATCCAGCATATACTTTTTC
>DGDX01000023.1 GCA_002385665.1 Firmicutes bacterium UBA3941 | reverse complement strand
TCAAGGAGCGTGGATATGATGATATCCGTGTCTCCATCAACATTTCTGTCGTTGAGCTGTTGAATCCGGATTTCACCAACAGGTTTTTTGAGTTAATAAACCAAATTCAGGTTAATCCTGGCAATATCGGCATCGAAATTACTGAATCGGTCTTTATTACCGACTTTAATAACATCAATCATGTAATAGAGAAGTTAAAGGAAGCTGGTTTACATATAGCCATAGATGATTTTGGTACCGGTTATTCCTCCCTGTCCAGAGAGAAGGAATTGGAAGTTGACAGTACGAAAATTGATAAATATTTCATAGATAGGCTGTTACATACGGATCTAAGTAAAGCTATAACATGCGATATCATCTCCATGTCACACAAAATGGGTCACACTACAGTTGCCGAAGGGGTTGAACACGATGTCCAGCTGCAGTATTTAAAAGAACACGGCTGCGATAAAGTACAAGGATATCTCATCAGCAAACCTCTGGATGAAAAAGATGCTCTGGAATTTTTGGATAAGCATGAAAAAAGTATTAGCTCATAGTGTTGCAAAATAGCATAAAAAAGTTGAAAATACAAACTGGCATATGGTATTATATGTTTGTTGATAACTACTGCAGGTAGGAAAGAAAGGGGAAATGTTTTATGACGGCTTTATACGGGGTGTTGATGTCATAAAACTGAATAGCGGCAGGGCAAAAATCCATGCGATTTTATCTGGTGCAATGGACACTTTTTTTGCCGTGCCTAATTAAGAAGTAACCTTTCGTGAATACTGCAAATTATTACAGCACATCGAATAGGTGTGCTTTTTTGTACACTTATTCATAAACCGCAGTTTGCAGATATATCAAAAGGCTGCTTTCTGCGGTATTTTTTTGTTTTTTTATAGCCATCCAAAGAAAGGAGTTGTTGACTTATGAATGTGATTAACAACACTCTTAACAATATATCAATACAGGAGGGTTCGGAAATTGAATTTAGCAGATTATGGGTTTATACCAACTATGGTGCCGGAAGGTTGTAGTGGTATCCCGGCACGTATTACGGCAGTACACAAGGAGAGATATGAGCTTATTTGTGAATATGGGCCTACCTTTGGCAGATTAAAATCTAGCATATATTACCTTAACGGGTTAGAAGAATTTCCAACGACAGGTGACTTTGTACTGATAAATTATAACCCCAGCGGTGACAGTCAGATTATCAAAACTCTCGAAAGGAAATCCTTCTTTTCCAGACGTGACCCGACACCCGGACGGGGGGAGCAAGCAGTAGCCGCAAACTTTGACTATGTATTTATCATGCAATCCCTTAACTTTGACTTCAACCTTAAACGTATGGAACGGTACCTTACCCTGGCATGGCAGTCCGGAGCCGTACCGGTGGTCATACTGACAAAGGCCGACCTGGTAGAGGATTATTCTGAGCAAATGCGGGCAGCACAACGGGTTGCATCAGGAGCTGATGTGTATGCCATCAGTGCAATAACCGGTTTTGGGCTGAATATGCTGGAGGATTACCTGAAGCCAGGCAAAACAATTGTCTTTCTCGGTTCATCCGGCGTTGGCAAATCAAGCCTGGTCAATGCCCTTGCAGGACAGGAATTTATGGAGGTAAATGATATTCGTGAGGACGATTCGAGAGGCCGACACACGACTACACATCGGCAGCTTATTAGACTTCAAAATGGGGCTATGATTATCGACACACCTGGTATGCGGGAGCTTGGAATGTGGGATGTGAGCACTGGTCTCGGTGAAGCCTTCAGCGACGTGGAAAGCTATATTGGGCTGTGTAAGTTCAGCGATTGCCGTCATCAGACCGAGCCGGGCTGTGCAGTTAAGGCAGCGATTATGAGCGGTGAACTCTCGGAGGAGCGCTGGGAGAGCTATTTACAGCTAAAACGGGAAGCTAAATATTCCGATGACAAGGCCGGGTATTTACGTCAAAAACAGCAATGGCATAAGGACATAGCCAAGTGGAGCAAGCAAAGGAAGAAAAATGGAGGCTTTAAGAAAAGATAACCATTTTTCTAAAGAGGTTTAGTAAAGCGGAGGTGTGGATATGGGGGACTCTACAAGGGAAAATGTGTTTGAGTCAAATTCAATGATAAGCAAATTGTTTATTCATTTACAAAAACCTGACCTCTGGCAGCGCAGTCATGGGCCCTTTTGGGACGATGAGCATATTTCAAAGGGAATGCTTGAAGCTCATCTCAGCCCGGATTGGGATGCGGCAAGTCGCAGGCACAGCTATATTGACCGTTCGGTAAAGTGGCTTACAAGTCTCATACCGGCAGGCAGTAGAATACTTGACCTGGGCTGTGGCCCGGGACTTTACACCAAACTGTTGTCAGATGCAGGATATGATGTAACAGGTATGGATTATTCCAAACGATCCATTGCTTATGCAAAAGAGCACGACACTAAAACCAAATATGTATACCAGAATTATTTGGAGATGGATTACAACGAGGCATTTGATGTAATTACATTGATCTACTGTGACTACGCTGCCTTAACCCCTGATGAGAGAAGTAAGCTGCTGTCAAAAATACACCGGGGGCTTAAGCCCAAGGGCCTGTTCATTTTTGATGTCTTCACCGAACAAACTTATGACGGCAAGATAGATCATACATCCTGGTCATACCATGGAAATGGAGGTTTTTGGAGCGATAAGCCCTACTTATGTCTGGAAGCTGAGTATTATTATGAAAACAATACTGTAAAGGTCTACAAGGTCATTGTAATTACAGAGAAGGGTATATCGGAATACCTTATCTGGGACACGGTGTACACTAAAGATACCTTGCTCAATGAGGTAACGCCTCTTGGGTTCCGGGTGCACAGTATTTATGATGATGTTTGTGGCAGTCCATATACCGGTAAATCAGACACATTATGCCTTGTTTTGGAGAAGGGATGATAAATTTCATAATAAGATAAGGGGGGGCTTTATACACGACCTTGTCAAAGCAGCGATGCAACTAACCATGAACCCTTTGCGTCGAGGTAAGGAGAGATTACGGAGTATTTTTTAGTAAATTCGTATAGCTGTATGACATAGAAAAGCCAGGAATAATTCTTATGTATGTGAGGTGTACTAGTCCATGAAAAATGGGATATATATTATCGGGGAGGAGCAGCTTGAAAGTTGTGCTGGAGTAATTCGCAAAAGTTTTGCTACAGTTGCCCATGAGTTCGGAGTTACTGAGGAGAATTGCCCCGGTCATACAAGTTTTATCGACGTTGAAAGACTACGGTTACAATTTAAAAGAGGTTATTTAATGTACGGCTATTTTTCAGAGGGAGAAATAGTTGGATATATTTCTCTCAATAAAAACAGTGATACTTCCTTCGAAATTAAAAACCTATGTATACTTCCTGAGTACCGCCATAAAGGATATGGTAAAGAGCTGTTGAATATCTGTAAGAGTAAAGTAAAAGAACTTGGTGGTAGAAAAATCACTATAGGGATAATTGAAGAAAACATAAAACTTAGAGAATGGTATACAGCTTATGGTTTTATCCATACAGGTACTAAGAAATTTGAGCAACTGCCTTTCACAGTTGGTTTTATGGAGTTGTATGTATGAAATATATTGAGTTATTATAGGAAAGCAAGTGAAAGGAGCTGTCCACCTCCTGATTTTTGGGTTTGAAATTTGTGGGGACTTGATTAGCAAGGTAATATTTACTTGCTAATTTTTTGTTTTTTTCCCGCACGCTTATGCTTCTTGAAAAAATAACCCAAACCACCTATACATACAACCAATCCTAATAATGCAGGTTTTAGAATAGACATGCCCGCTTCGCCACTAAATGCAATACTCCAAACAAATTTTAAAACAGCTGCACCTATGATAACTCCTAAAAGCCATTTCCAGTTTCTTTTCCATGCAGCTGTAAGGAGCATAAAGAAAAATAGGGGTACTGCCAAGCTTATTACTATTTTGGGAACGGTCCATGTATCCTTAAGGTAATCCATCTCAAAAGCTAAAAATTCTATAACTTGAGGATTCTTTGTAGCTGGAACAGGAAACCAGAACATACTCGTAAATAGAGCAAAAATTGAAGCGAATACACCAGTAAAACTTTTCTTAAATGCAAATACGACCATTGGTATTATAAACAAGGGTCTGATATACCAGCTTAATATATT
>DGDX01000100.1:2901-5886 GCA_002385665.1 Firmicutes bacterium UBA3941 | reverse complement strand
ATGTTGGTTACAAACTCACCGTTGTCATGCCACCACCAGCTTGTGGGATGGGCAAATACGGCGACGGAATGCTCCTCCCTTTCCCTGGCTATGGCCTCGTATATGTAGGGCAGCTTATATGGTGGTTCATCCCCCACTTTGGTTAACAGCCATGGGTCGAACTCACGGTCGTAATAAGTATTAAAGGGAGTATCCTGTGTGTAATTCATCAAAAAGATATGCCCATACCGGCACTTTACATTCTCGTTGCCGATATCGATTACAAACTTATCATCGCTGAGCCGGTTTAAGAGGGATGCAAAACGCTCCCTGTAGCTGTCGGTATTGGGAAAGCTGTTGTTTATACATTCCAGATGGGTTTCGTTATCGTAAGGTGAACCGGCGAAGAAGTAGTGAAAACCTTCCCCCTTCATGACAAGAGCCGCCTTTGAAAGGTTTCCGGAATCCAATCCCCTGTCCCTGGAAACATGGGAATGCCCGTCAAAGGCATATAGGCCCATGGCTTCCACATCCACCAGGGGACTCAGTACGGCGTCTATGGATATGTCCTCCCCCTCCATACAGATGCGCTGCCTGTAGGGCTTATAGAGCTTGCCCTTATACACATTTATATCATAGATCCCGTCTTCCAGGCTGCACTCATACTCTCCTTCGCAATAAACCGTCCTAAGGAGTCCCTCGGTGTATTGCTCCTCGTCGAAGGTCAACCTCTGTATGGTAATCCTGCAGGGTAACCCCTTTCCGTTCCGGTCCAAGGCCCTGATTTTAAGCTTCATATGTACATCCTCCTCAATCGTCCAATATAGGCATTTCAGTCATTCGTAGATTGGTGCATCCATAGGGGATCAGCCTGAGCTGTTCCACCTGGGGGGAGATCCATTCCATTCCGGGATAAGGCTTTGCTGCCCCTCTCTCCATCTCCCAATCCACCTTTTTGCCCCTGACCCTGATCTCTATGGGAGCCCCCTGGGGCGAAAAGGGACAGTCCCCAAACTCCAACTCCCTGACAGTAAGGGAATCTTCAATATTATCCCTATCAATACACAAGCCGTAATTCCAGGGACTCTTAGGCAGTACCTCATAATCGCAATGGGGAAATTCCCTGCCCTCCACATCCTTATTAATCTGGACCCAGTCCTCTTCTATGGGCAGGGCATAGACCAGGGGCCCACGGGTTATTGCAAAGAGATTGTTGGACCTGGGTACAACCGATATATCCATGGGTAGCTTTAATGTGAACCTGGTCTCTCCCTCCCAGATCCGGGTTAAGGGATAAAACCCTGACTTCTCTATTTTGGTCTCATTTCCATCTATCCTTACAGATGGGCTTTCCGCCCATTCAGGTACCCTCAGCCATAGGGTGAATTCCTTTGGTTGGGATGTTTTAACCACAAAATCAACAGTATCCCTGAAGGGGTATTCCGTTTGCATCCTGATGGATACCTGGGTATCATCTATGGCGGTATCCAGAGATGAGGGAGCGTAGACTACAGCGGCAAAGCCATCATCACTCCTCATAAAAGTGGACAGGGCAAACTTTGGCCATGGCTGGCTTAGGTTGGCGGTACAGCATCCATAGTTAGGCTCCAGGCCAAAGAGGTTTGATTCTCCGCTGTTGGTATTGAATATGGGATCTTTCTGCCTGCTGCATTCCACCTGGTTTACCTGCTGATCGTACTGGTGGGTCCACATATCGGGGCTGTAGGTAGCGGGCAGGGCATTGTAGGCGATCCGCTCCAGCCTGTCTCCCCATTTGGCCTCACCGGTTATGGAAATGAGATGCTCCAGGGAATACATGTACTCCGCAACGGCACAGAGTTCGGTACCCTGGACCGGACTGAGCCCGGCAAGGCATTCGTCCCCGGTAAATACCCCGGTAACCATGCCGTGGTATCTGTCCAGCATATCCACCATCTCATTTACGTATTCCAAATCCTCTTTAGAGCCCGTCATCCTCCAAAGCAGGGGACCGGATTTCAGCATCATGGCGTTGTTGACCACATGACTCATATAGCTCCAGCGGCCCTTGCCGTCGGATTCCCTATAGGGCCAGTTCTTAAAGAATGCCTGCCAATCAAAGCCCTGGCACCTTAGCTTTGTGGCCAGATCAAGGAGCCAACCCTCCTCCGTCCTCTCGTACAGCCACCAGATAGAGATAAGACCTTCGAACCATCTTGAATGTCCCCAATTAAAGAGGGGAGCCGTATCAATGTGCCTGTCCAGGGCCTTAAGGGCTTTTCTAACAACATCTTCTATCCTCTTGTCCTCCGTGGCCTCGTAATAGACCACCAGAACCTTCAGGACAAGGAGCTTGGCCCAGACATCGTATCTGCTTCTATCTCCGGTATCGTCGGGACAGATCCAGCCGTCCTCTGCCTGCCCATCGATTATGCAGTTGATATAATAGGTGGCCCGCTCCATCATATCCTCATCATCCAGAAGCCATGCAAGGGGTATAAAACCATCGAGCCAATAGGGAACCCGTTCCCAGCCCTCAGCCTGACCCCCTATCCATTTACTGTCCTTTATATCAGGCCAGAATTTGTCCAGGTTACCCGATAAGCCGGACGCCTGAATCCTCAGTTGGTTTAAGAGCCAACCCTCCGGTTTGATTTCCTTTACGGTGAATGGTTTAAAAGCCGGTTTATTGAGAATCACCTTCATACCTCCCCTTATAAAACACGAGCGGACGGTACCTCTCTGACATTATGTATTGATAAAGAAGACTTCTTCCCATTTTGCCAGGGTATGGTTGCGAAAGAGGATACCATATCCGCCCTTTTGATATATTTCAAAGAAAACGGAACGCACGGCGTTGCCGCGAATGTTCTCAAAGGATGCTACATCAATCTGCGGGATGTTATGATCATCTACGTATGAAATTTTGCGATAACAGTCCTTGCCCACCCACACCTTGTCTCCGATATGGGCGTGACCATAGAAATGTGTCTTTACATTATCAGGCAGTGGCAATAGCCTTTCCAA
>DGDX01000100.1:1733-2783 GCA_002385665.1 Firmicutes bacterium UBA3941 | reverse complement strand
ATCGATTGTTGCAAATCGGAAATGAACCAAATTCGATGGGAAATATTCTGGTGCAAAAGTTGCAATATATCGTCAAGCATACTTTTTCTCCTTTAAAGACACATGGGGAAGGGGGAAACATAGGGACTGTCCCCTGATGTTTCCCCTTTTGGTTACCTCTTTGTTTATCTCAGGCTTACACCGTTCTTCCTGGCTACGCCCTCGATATATTCAAAGGCCTCAATGTATTCTTCCTGGGTACTTAGATGCTCAATCATAACCGTCAGATCAGGGTTTAATTTTTCCACTTCCCTGACAAAGACCGAATAGTTAAATGTGCCCTTTCCGGGAGCAACTTCCCTGATAAGGGTGGTCAGTTTAGAGTCCATTATTACGTCCTTAGCGTGGCAACTCCTGATATAGGGTCCAAGTTTTTTGAAACACTCTTTAATGAATTCATCGTTGAACAGATATCTTTGAGGACAATTTATCATATTTACCGTATCAAGGTGCACGGCAAATTCCTTCCGGTCTATATCCTTTATCAGCTTGAGATAGCTGTCCGGTGAATCCGGATACATCCAGGGCATGGGCTCCAGGGTATAGAAAGTGTTCTTCGGCTTAACAGCATCGATGATCTCGCGCACAGTATCCACTATCAGGGCATATGTATCAGCTTCATAGTTTTCCCTATATGGTCCGTCCCAGATCTCCCCCTTTGTTCCGGCTATATTGACGCAGCATCTGGCGCCAATCCTATCGGCCAGATCCAACTGGTTCTTATTATGCTCCAGGGCCTTTTTCCGGACATCATCATCCAGGGACAGGGGGTTACTCCATGCCCCAACCTCTGCTATGATGACGTCTGCATCCTTTGCCTCTTTAACGTATGCCTTAACTAAATCCTCAGGGTCATCGTGTTTCATCGGTGCGACAACGGCGCTGTACCTTAATTCCTTTACGATCTTTATCCATTCCTCAGGATTGCTATAGCTCTTTACAATACCGCCACCAAGTCTCATAGAAGATCCTCCTTTAAATGTTGATTTGCAACCTATTAAATGTTGAGTT
>DGDX01000100.1:0-1513 GCA_002385665.1 Firmicutes bacterium UBA3941 | reverse complement strand
AATAATCCCAGCCTATATTTAATAGTGTACCTATTAAAGGGCTTGCTTATCGCAAAATAATGGTAATTGGGACTCTCCCTTTAAATCCATTATACATGGGCGCCTGTTATTTCTCAACGCAATTTTACTACATGACCGATCCTTGTACCGGGCTGCCCTCGGTCTCTAGGATTATTGATAAGGTTACAACCCACTACCTTTCCTGGTTTGATTGCTCTATTAGGGGGCTGAAATTTGTCTCCTATTTGGAAACACCCAGGAAGCGCAGGACATTTTCATAGTAGATTTTGTTTTTTACTTCTCTGGAGATTTGTAAGTCATCAAATGCTTTGTCATCAAACTCGTAGATTCGAAGTGCATAGTCCGCACCATAATCGTTAGCGTTGGAATCCACGCCCCAAAGCACATTGTCTTCGATGTCATATCCGGTTAAGAGCAGCTTTTCCAACATGTCCTTCCTGTAGATGAAGGGTGTACCGGGGCAGATATCAATGAACATTTCGGCGGTAGCGGCCCTGTCTCCGCCTTTTTTCAGGGAATTGTTGAATTTGCCGTATACAGCTATACATTCATCCGTCCATGGCCATGATACATGGGCCAGGGCAAATCTTAGATTATCGATAGATAGGAGAACTTCAAATTCGGTGGGCTTATTATAATTGCCGGATGCATTTTTTCCATCATAGAGAATGCCGGAGTGGAACAGAATTGGCAGGCCTTTGTTGGCTATATGCTGGTATACAGGCACAGCACGAGGATCGCTAGGGTAATGGGTACTGCAAATAATCTTGAAACCCTTTATTCCCATGGAAGCAGCCAGATCAACTTCGTCCATGGCTGTTTCACCGGTAGGGTCAATAAAGTAAAATGGAAACAACCACTTATGACCTTTTGTCCATTCAAGCACATTTTCTATTCTTTCCTTTGGAGAAATATCAGAACCCGAAAGTCGGGAGGGACTCTGGGAGAAAACAATACCCCCATCAACTCCGGCCTGATCCAATCTCGATAGGAAAGCTTCCTGAGTGACTTCACCATATGTAGTATGAATATGACAATCGATTCTCATTTTACACCTTACCCCCATAATTCATATTTTCATGGCATTTAAAGATTAATCCCATATATTAATTATCAAACAATATGATGGATTAGTCAATTGGAATAATGGTTGGGGCCCCGGATATTGGTGATGTGAAATAATGCTGACGAGTGATAGTTCTGATGTGAATAATTCTGGTGTGGTAAGAATAGGAAAACCCCGGAATGTTTATTGGTCCGGGGTTTTGGTTTATTCGTCGATCATATCGATGTACTATTCTCTACCCTTTTTCAGCCAGCCGGCTACAGTTACCGTCCTTCTGGCCTGGTACTTGACTGCGTTCTCAACATCCTCAACCATCTTGCCGTCCTCGCCCTGGGTGACGCTGGTTCCATATGGATTTCCGCCTGCGGCGAATACTGAGTCATCCGTATAGCCCGGCGGTACGATTATTGTCCCCCAATGCATCAT
>DGDX01000022.1 GCA_002385665.1 Firmicutes bacterium UBA3941 | reverse complement strand
CTTCTGAAAGAGGAAACCTTAGATGAGGAACAGTTGGATTATTTAGTACAAAAAGATTTAGTACAAAAAGCTGTATGAGTGTCTGTAAAACTGGATTCACCAATTTGTAGTATGAATTGTAATTCTACAGGGGACACCTGCCAGATGTTTAAGTATGCCCATTGGTTATGGATTTGTCATCATGGCAAAACTATGGCGTAGCCATAGCTTTGCCATTTCTGACTGATGATTAATCTATTTCTAAATAAAACCAAGTTTATTGGGGATAATAATGCCATAAATTTATTAGGCAGGTGTTACATATGAGCAAGAGAATCTTAGTCGCTAACACAAGAACTCCAGGTATTAAGGCCCATCAACTAAGAAAAAAGGGTTACACTCCCGGAGTTGTTTATGGTAAGGATAGACAGACCTCTCAGGTAATGATAGAGAGTAAAGGCTTGAATACCCTCCTTAGAAAGGCTGGTAACAATGTTTTTTTTGAAATCGCTACGGAAAATTTTGTGGGTCCCGTTAGACTGAAAGAAGTCCAAAGGGATCCGGTCACCAAAGATATAATACATGTGGATATACAGGTTGTAAATGAAGAACAAAAGGTTAAGGCCTATGTGCCTATAAGGATACAGGATAACTACGAAGCTAGCAGGAGGGGAATAGTAATTCAGCGTCAAAGGGACACAGTCCTTGTAGAAGGTCTGCCCCAACATATTCCATCTCAGATTGATGTTACTGTCCGGGCTCTTAAGCAGGGGGGAAACATACGGATAGGGGATTTGGAAGTATCGGAAGAACTAAGTATAATCGATAATAGGGAAGATGTAATTTTGAGTGCTGTAAAGAGCAGCAAATTGGAAATAGAAAGCATAAATGAGGAACATAATTCTCAAGAAAATGAAACTGAGGATGAGGAAGTGGAAGATTAGAATCAATTGGTTATTTATTCATTTGGTTGGACTTGCTGTTGATGTAGCAGGAGTATCTTACCAGCTAAGGGATATATGTAATACTACGCTATATAACGGCAGCAGGGTTTGCTTATTGAATTATGATACAAAGTATTGTAAACTTAGATATGGTTAATCAGTCAGATTTATGATGCCAGTTATTTTACCATATAAAAAGGGGTTTGGATGCAATTATGAAATATGTATATGCGATATTGATAGTAGTAGATAACAATCCCATTATGCAGACCTATGTAAGCGATGTAGCCTTGACGGGCAGGCAGCTTATGGACGCGGTTATACTTACCGAGGATGAGAAAATAAAATATGCAGATTGGGAAGACGAGAATAAGATATTGGAGGATATGAATAAGAGCCAATCCATTAGGGTAGAAATCCAAGAGGTTGAGGTTTAAATATAGGAATCAGAAGCCACTCGACATAAACTGAGGGGCTTCTGATTTTTTTGTGGGGCAACCAACAATAGTAGCTATTATTCTATGAAGGAAAAAAGAGGGAGATGAAGAATATAGATAAAAGGCATGGGACAGTCCTGTATTCCATTGGTTAGGGAGGTTATGGTTTTGCAAATAGCAGGTAAAAAGGTTAAGGATACCCTGGTGGTATCCTTAGAAGGAGAGTTAGATCACCATACATCAAGTGAAGTAAGAGCATACATAGATAATTTACTAGAAGATCCAACCATCAGAAATCTAATAATAGATATGAAAAAATTAAAGTTTATGGACAGTTCGGGTTTAGGTGTGCTTTTGGGTAGATATAAAATCATATCAAGAAGGGGAGGAGAACTGGGGGTTACTGGTATAAACACCCAGATTGATAGAATTTTCGTAGTCTCAGGGCTATATAAAATCATAAAGGCTTATGATGGTCTTAAGCAGGCTTTAAATGATATAGGGGGGTATTGATATGGATAAAATAAATGAGATGAAATTAAGGTTTCTAAGCAAATCCAGCAACGAATCCTTTGCCCGTGTCACTATTGCCGCATTTGCTTCACAAATGGACCCTACCCTCGGAGAAATAAGCGACATAAAGACCGCCATTTCTGAGGCAGTTACCAATGCAATCATCCATGGGTACGAAGACAATATAGGCTATGTTGAAGTGTATGCAGCCATATATCCCGACAAGTTTGTCGTTGAAGTATCTGATGAAGGGATAGGAATAGAGGATATCGAAAAAGCCCGCCAACCTCTATATACTTCAAAGCCTGAATTGGAACGTAGCGGGATGGGATTTACCGTTATGGAAACCTTTATGGACGAAGTAAAGGTTGTATCCGCTGTAAATCAGGGAACAAAGGTAAGAATGGTTAAGTACATAAGATCCTCAATTAATAAGATAGGGAGATCGGAATGAGTACTGGATTTGCAGCTTGGGAAAATAGCGAAAATACGCTCTTATCCCATAGGGAAACAATGGATTTCATAAAGAAGGCTCAGGAGGGGGAGCAACAAGCTGTTGACATCTTAGTTGAAAAAAATGTTGCTTTGGTAAAAAGCATTATAAAAAGGTTCTTGAATAGAGGCTATGAATACGATGATCTGTTTCAGATAGGGGTAATAGGGCTTATCAAAGCAATAAGGAATTACGATCCTCAGTATAATGTGAGATTCTCTACCTATGCGGTACCTATGATTATGGGCGAGATAAAGAGGTTTCTGAGGGATGACGGATTAATCAAAGTAAGTCGATCCCTAAAGGAATTAGCAAATAAAGCCCTGGCTATGAAGGAACAACTGAAAAACGTATTACATAGGGAACCTAGCATACA
>DGDX01000071.1 GCA_002385665.1 Firmicutes bacterium UBA3941 | reverse complement strand
GGGTTGTTATACAAAGATGGTGGCCCGGTTATTGGAATCCAGCTGGACAATGAGCTGACTGACAATCCTCGGCATCTTTTAACTTTAAAGAAAATGGCAATTGAATTAGGTATTGATGTTCCCTTGTATACCGTTACCGGCTGGGGAGGTTCCAGGGGGGCCGAAGTTCCCAGAGATGAAATGTTGGTAGTATTTGGCGGATATCCCGATCATCCATGGGAACAGCATATCGAAAGACTATCCCCAAGACCTCATTATTTTTTCCACCATATTCGCAATGATCAGGCTATTGGTTCGGATCTGTTTGGCAACGATGGCTTAGAATTAGCCCGGGATCGAGAAGATATCAAACGATATCCTTACGCCACCTGCGAGCTGGGATCTGGCGTGCAAGTCACTTATCACCGTCGGCCTATTATTAGACCGGATGATGTAGGTGCAGCTGTATTGACCAAACTGGGCAGTGGAAATAACCTTGTGGGCTATTATGTATATCATGGAGGCTCAAATCCTATAGGAAAAACCACCATGAATGAAACTAAGGATACGGGTTATCCTAACGACTTGCCCGTTATTTCCTATGATTTTCAGGCGCCTATAGGAGAATTCGGCCAGGTGAGAAAGCACTATCACATATTAAAGCAATATCATATTTTTCTGGAAGATTTTGGGGAGGATTTAGCTCCAATGGCATCCATATTGCCGGAAGTCAGGCCTCTGAACCTGTATGATACGGATACCATCAGATTTGCGGTACGAGCTAAGGATGGAAAAGGATTTGTTTTTTTTAATAACTATCAGCGGCATACTATACTGCCTGCAAAAGAAAATGTGGGAATTGAGCTTCATTATGAAGATGAGGTAATTACCATACCTGAAAATGGTTTTACCCTGGAGAGCGGAGCATATTTCTTTTGGCCGTTTAATATGGATATGGAAGGCGCCCTGCTAAAATACGCAACAGTTCAGCCTTTGTGTAAGATCAAAAAAGAAAATGAGTTAATCTATTTTTTTTCTCAATGCCAGGGCGTGGAACCGGAGTATGTATGGGATGCTAAAAGCATAAAGGATATCGAAGCAATTCATGCCGATATTGTACTGGAGTCCGGGAGATATAGAGCTTCAAGGATCAGTTCTGGAACTTATAACCAGATAGTCATTTATACAACCGCAGGTAATAGGATAAGGATTGTAACTTTGACTGGAGAGCAGGCATTATATGCTTGGAAAGGTAAAGTATTTGGACAGGAGAGATTAATAATATCCAAGGGGAATATAATCATACGTGATGAAGTTTTAAAAGTTTATAGTACTGATATACATAATATGAATTTTTTGATTTTCCCTGAAATAAAACAAGAGTTAACTGATGGCACCAGAAAGTTGATACCTGAGAAGGATGGGATATTTCAGCGATTTAATCTTAACGTTAATGAGAAGGAATTGACGGTTGGGTTTGAATTATTGACCGAACCTATCGTTAAGTCTCAACTGACTAAGTATCTGTTTATCGGTAAAGAAAAGAATGCTTATGCCCCCGAGTGGAGTATAAAGTTGCCTGAAGATTTATTTACTGGGGTAAATGATGTGTTCCTAAGGATAAATTATATTGGCGATATAGCTCAAATATACTTGGGAGACAGACTTATAGCTGACGATTTTTATACCGGAAGGCCATGGGAATTGGGGCTTAAAGGATTTAAGAACGATCTTCAGAAGGACTCTTTGGTATTAAAAATATCCCCTTTACTCAAGGATGCCTGGATCTATTTCGAAAATCCACCAAAATTTGATAGGGAGAGTATGGTCAGGTTATTGGATATCAAAGCAATACCTGAGTATAGTTTGTCTATAACAAAGATAAACGGTATAAGGGAGGATGACGGAACAAATGACTATTCATGAAAGATTGGAAGCATTTTGGTCTGGAGAAAAGCCGGATAGGATACCCTATACCATATATTATAATGAGTGGAGGCATACTCAAAATGACCCGGCATGGGCACCCATGTTTGAAGCAGGACTGGGAGTAACATATCATATTCCCGTGATCAAAACAATACGGAAAGATGTGGAATCGAAAAGTGTGGCATTTTCCGAAAAAGGACGAAACTATGTGAAAAGCAGTATAACTACTCCTGTTGGAGAGATTTATACTATAGAAGAAGACGGTTGGACTCAAAAATATTGGCTGGAAACAAAAGAGGACTACAAGGTAATGACATATATTGCAAAGAATACACAATATAAACCTGATTACGAGACCTTTCTGGCAAAGGACAAGAAGATAAAGCCCTATGGAGTGGCTTTGGTTGCAGCCGGGCGAACACCTATGCAAACCATCCTAGTGGACTATGTAGGTCTTGAAAATTTTTCTTATCATCTTTTTGACTTTGCGGATGAACTGGCAGAGTTATACGAGGCACTGCTTGAAGGTTTTGCTGAACGGGTTAAAATAATAGCTGAAGGGCCAGGACGTTTTGTATCAGTTCTTGAAAACTTTACTGCAGAAACCATGGGCCCGACACGTTTCAAACAATACCATATGCCCGTATATGAAAAGCTGTTTCCCATACTGCAAAGTAGTGGTAAAATTGTGGGAACCCACTTTGATGGGAAGCTGGAGAGCTGTAAGGACTTAATTGCAAAAGCGCCTATTGATCTAATAGAATCGTTAACACCTCCTCCTGAAGGTGATATGACTTTAGAACAGTGTAGGGCAGCGTGGCCAGAAAAGCTATTTTGGTCCAATATAAATGTATCCAATTACTTTTTGCCTCCACAGGAACTCAAAGAATTGATAAAAAATCTTATAAAACAGGCAGCCCCCGATGGAAGACGCCTTGCTTTTGAAGTATCCGAACAGTATCCGGATAATTGGAAGGAATCAATGCCGATTATATTGGAAGCTCTTAATGAAATAGAAGTATAGGTATTAACCAGGTGAAATATAAGCTACCTATATAATAATTGAATATATTGCCACAGTTATTGTCTCGGATGAAATCTAAATAATTGATTAGCCTGTGTGTTTTTCTGATAAATTAACATTGTATATTTAAAAGCGTAGCTATGTGTTTTTCAAGAAAGAAAGATCACATGACCCTTTGTTTATTTTTTGAGCATTAAACACATATCTGTAGATCCATATTTTGCCGCTTAAGCGGTATTTTTTATTGTTTTAAGGGACACTTTTGGATATACGGAATACAATGGTTAATAAAGATATAATTATCGAGATACATGGACAAAGGGGGAGTGGATGTGGATAACAGATATCCTGGACATTATCCTGGCAGAATGCCACACAGATTCGGAGATTATCCAATGATGAAATCCTTTGAGCTGGCAGAAGCCTATATACCTTATCAATGGTACACTACCAGTTTTTCACCGATGGAAGCTCTGATGGCCGGGACCATGTTTCCAGAGCTGGTAAGGTCATATGAAAAAAAGGAGTGTAAAGGAGGGGGAGTCGGATGAACCATGCTCATACCGATAATCAAAGGAAAGAACTGCTGGATCAGATAAGGGCAATTCAGTTTATGACCGTCGATCTTAACCTTTATCTAGATACACATCCAAATGATTGCAGGGCAATGAATGAATACAATTGCTATGTACGACAGCTGCAATCATTGAAGAGAGAATATGAAATGCAATACGGACCATTGATGAATTTCGGACATTCATTAAGCCCATGTCCATGGAGATGGATAGAAGAACCCTGGCCGTGGGAAGAAGGAATTTAAAGGGAGGGATTGTTGAATGTGGATATATGAAAAGAAGCTGCAGTATCCTGTGAGGATAAAAAACCCCAATCCAAGAATGGCGAAGTACATTATAACTCAGTATGGAGGACCTGATGGTGAGTTGGCGGCATCATTAAGATACTTATCCCAGAGATATCACATGCCAATTCCCGAAGCAAAGGCAGTGCTTAATGATATAGGTACAGAAGAATAG
>DGDX01000108.1:3528-9202 GCA_002385665.1 Firmicutes bacterium UBA3941 | reverse complement strand
TAGCCCTGGCCTCAGGCCTGTTTATTTTGGTCGATTTCTATACTATAGATGCCGGCACCAAGACCGGCTTATGGCATAGGCCCGTCTATTGGGCCCTTGGCTTTGGATTCCTTATGTGGGCCTTATGGCGGGCAAGAGCATTTATAGAGAACCAGGAACTAAGGCAGCAACAGATGGAAGAGACAATTAGCATAAATGAGACCCTTATTGCCGAACTAAACGAATCCAGGGACCGCCTGTTGGAGACCAATGATCAGCTGTATACCTGGGCCAATACGGATCCCTTGACCAACCTGTACAATGTCAGGTATTTTAACAGATACTGGGACAATATATCCCAACAGTTCCAGCAATTCAAGCAAAACAACTATCCCATATCTCTGGTGATGATTGATATACAAGGCCACAGGATCTATAGCAGTGTCTATGGCCATGTCGCAGGGAACGTGCTTCTTCAGGATCTGGCCAAAATCCTAAGGGAGTGCGCCCATGTTGAGGATATAGTTGTCAGGTACAGCGACTATGTATTTGCTGTTATCATCCCCGGACAACAGGTGGGAGAGGCCATACAATTCTATCGTGACTTTAGAAAAAGGGTTATTGAATACGCTAAGGATAATCCGGGCATGCGCAATATAGAGATCTCGGTAGGCTGGTCCTCCTGCAACGATGTATACAATGAAACCAAAGAGGAGCTTATTAATAGGGCAATTAGCAACATGAGGCTCCTGGATTGATTATGCATGTATAATAAACATATTTTTGTCAATACTATCCATATAAAGAGTATACCAGTATGGGGGTATTGACAATGTATAGAGGAAAAGTGGTCATCTTCCTATTGGCCATAACTATTCCCTTTTTATTCACTTCCAGCACATATCCCGGTCTCCGGGCCGACCAATCCTGCATCCGATTTCATGTGATAGCCAACAGTGATTCTGCGGAAGACCAGGCGGTTAAGCTTATGGTCAGGGACAGATTATTGGCTGAATACGGGACCAAACTGGGGCAGGCCAATTCTCTTGAAGGCAGCCGACATATTATAGAGAAATCCCTTAAGGACATTGAGGCATCGGCACAAGAGGAAGTCGACAAACACCTGCCGGGTCATAGGGTAAGGGCCAGTTTAGGCCGCTTTGATTTTCCTACAAGAGCCTATGGCGATATGCTTTTACCGGCAGGAAACTACGAGGCCCTCCGGATAACCATTGGGGAGGGTAAAGGCGCAAATTGGTGGTGTGTTATGTTTCCGCCCCTATGTTTTGTGGATATAAGCCATGGTATAGCCGATGGAGACAGCCATATGGAAGAAGAGATGGTGGATTCGGAATCTGGGGATGAAACCCAGGTAGTATACAAGCTTAAAATCGTAGAATGGTGGGAAAAGGCAAAGGAAATTTTTAACCCTTAGGAATATTTTAACTGGTATAGAGTATTTGGAGTTAACAAAAAATAGAACGAGAAGGAAAGATGTACCTCGTTGATACTTCAATTCTGAATTAACGAAAGGAAGTAGGGAATGAAGACAAGGAACAAGCTTCTCGTTATAACTATTTTGTTAACTTTTTTTATTTGTATGGGTATGATTATCCAACATATACAATCCGGGAGAGATGCTGAAGAAACCTTGGTCTACTGGGGAGTGTACGGGGACAAGGTATTTGAAATACAACAAAAACTAAAGCAGTGGGGTTATTACGACGGCCCTATCGATGGGTATTACGGAGCCGGAACCTTTGAGGCGGTGAAAAAGTTTCAAAGGAAAAATGGCCTGGTTGTAGACGGAGTGGTAGGTAACCAAACCGCGGCAGCCATGGGCATTAACCTGGGCACAAAATCATCGTCCGGAGGAGGAACCCCGCCTTCCCGTGGTGGTGATCGCAGTGGCGGAGGAAATGTGTACCTATTGGCTCAAGCTGTTCACGGTGAAGCCAGGGGCGAACCCTATCTGGGGAAGGTAGCGGTAGCAGCTGTGATACTAAATCGGGTAGCCGATCCCAGATTTCCCAATACCATCGAAGGCGTTATATATCAACCGGGTGCCTTTACCGCCGTATCCGACGGTCAGATCAATTTGACCCCTGACGAAGAATCCCTAAGAGCCGCCCGGGATGCGCTAAACGGCTGGGACCCCACCTATGGGGCCATATATTATTACAATCCGGCCAAAGCCACCAGTGCGTGGATATGGTCCAGACCGGTACATCTGGTTATAGGCAAACACCATTTCGCAACATGATCCGGTGTGATATCAACTAACTTTATATGCTTATGATATGATGGACCATTTCATAGCATACCTAGTAAGAGATGAAGGGATGATACGATGAGTCGATGGATTGTTACCGGCCTACTCACGGTAGCTCTGATAGTCACCGGGGTTTGGGGCTATAACCAATACCTGGAAAACCAGGACCATACCATTCGCAGCGACAACCTTTATAAAAAATCCTTTTATGAACTGGTGGGCAGGGTGGATAACATAGAGTCAGGCTTGTCAAAGGCCATGATCAGCGGGGATCAGGGCCAGAGCATAGCCATGTTATCCGATGTATGGAGGCAGGCAGATTCCGCCAGCACAAATCTGGGACAGCTGCCCCTGAGCCATATATCCCTAAACAAGACTTCTAAATTTTTAAGCCAGCTGTCGGATTATTGCCGATACCTTACCATAAAGGCAGGTGAGGGTAAGCCCTTGACCCTGGAAGAGATAAACAACCTCAGGGAGCTAAAGAACAGCAGCATAAGGCTAAACAACGAACTCAAGGCTTTGGAATCCAGCGTCAACAACGGTGAGGTGACCTGGAAGGAATTACGGGACATGAGCAATGAAAGCCTAAAGGAAGCATCACAGGATTTGATAAGCAAGCAATTTACCAAGATAGAGGAAACCTCCATAGAATATCCCACCCTCATATATGACGGACCCTTTTCGGAAACCCTCTTAAAACCCAAAAAACTGAGGGTTTCGGGAAAGGGGATAGATTACAAGGCAGCAGAAAAGATAGCCATAGATTTCCTTGGCAGGGACCGGGTGAAAAGCGCCGAAAAAGGCCCGGAAACCCAAGGAGATATCGAGACCTGGGGTGTAAACCTTGAAACCAAGGACGGGGAGGGGCCCTTCTTTGTAGCCGTCTCCAAAGTCGGTGGGAAGGTAGTATCCCTAATATGCGAGGGTGCTGTCCAGGGAGCCAGTATGGATTTTAAGGAAGCCGAGAAGGTGGCCAGAAAATTTTTGGAGGATAAAGGCTACAAGAATATGATTCCTACATATGGTCAGCATCACGATGGAATGGCGGTATTCAATTTTGCCTATGAAGACGGCGACTATATTGTTTATCCCGACCTGATAAAGGTAAAAGTGTCCCTGGCTACCGGCAATCCCATAGGTTTTGAGGCCCTTAATTATCTTGTAGCTCACAGGGAACGGGATTTAAAGGAACCAAAATTGAGCCTGGAGGAAGCAAGAAAGCTGGTCAATAAAAACCTGGAGATAACCTCGGAAAGGTTGGCGGTTATTCCCGGTAAATCGGGAAATGAGATTGAATGCTACGAGTTCAAAGGAAATTTTGACAACGATAGCTTTATTATCTACATAAATGCAAATACAGGTAAAGAGGAGGATATATTGAGAATTCTCGATACGGATAATGGTACCATGGTTATATGATGAATATCCACCAGTTTTTTAGCATCATATACCTATCTTTCTGCGGGCAAAATACTTTTGGCAGCTATAATTCATTCAAGCTGTCCGGGGAGGTATTGATATGGCTAGAAGCAGAAGAGGATTGATGTCTGAGGAGTTAAAAACCGAGATCGCCAAAGAACTGGGAGTTCACGATATTGTCCAGCGGGAAGGTTGGGGCGGTGTCTCCTCCAGAAACTGCGGTAATATCGTAAGGAAGGCTATCGAAAGGGCTGAAAAGAATCTATCGGGCAAATAGCCAGAGATTACCATCGAAAGAGAATCGGGGATTTCATAATCTCCGATTCTCTTTTTACATAATGGCTATTGAACGCTCATTACAACATCGATTTGGACAACCCCAACCACAAAAGTTATTATTTTTACGTATGTGGAACTTCATATGATGCTGCGGTTATGTTAGAATGTGATAGGATGGGTTGACCATAGCGACCCGACCGGACCATTTGTGCTAATTCTTTGTTTCACTACCTAAGCCATTACGGATATATGTCTGGCAGGCACAAGGGGTTAACTTATTTATGTACAGGGAGGGTATATAGATGAAAAAACTAAGAATGGCAGTGTTGTTTGGTGGAAGATCCGGGGAGCACGAGGTGTCTTTGGCTTCTGCTTCTTCTATTATAGAGAATATAGATAGGGACAAATATGATTTATACCTTATAGGTATCACTAAGGACGGACATTGGCGTTACTATGAAGGCCAGGTTGAAGGGATAAGGACAGGCCAATGGGAGAAGGACTCCAAAGCCCTGGTATTTCCCGGGGATCCTGCATATAAGGGATTTTTTCTTATGGAGAACCCCCAAAAAATTTATCATGTGGATGTAGTCTTTCCCGTTTTACACGGACCCTATGGCGAGGACGGTACTCTACAGGGCCTCTTTGAGCTGGCCAATATACCCTATGTAGGCTGTGATGTCCTGTCCTCCTCTACCGGTATGGACAAATTGACTGCCAAGGCCATATTCTCTCATGAGGGTCTACCTCAGGGAGAGTACCTGGGAGTCTACAGGCATGAGATAAATGAGAACCCCGATGGGGTCATTGACATCATTGAGGATTCATTTGTGTATCCCGTCTTTGTAAAGCCGGCCAATATGGGTTCCAGCGTTGGGATCTCAAAGGCCAAGGATAGGAAGGGATTATTGGAGGCTTTGGATATAGCCGCCAGATACGACGAGAAGATTATCGTAGAAGAGTTTATAGACGGGCGCGAGATCGAGTGCGCCGTCCTTGGAAACTATGATCCCAAGGCTTCAGTCCTGGGTGAGATTATACCTTCCGAGGAATTCTATGACTATCATGCCAAGTATGAGGACGGAGGAGAATCCCAGCTATTGATACCCGCCCCCCTGCCCACGGACAAGAACGAAGAGATTAGGGATCTGGCTATCAAAGCCTATAAGGCCTTGGGTTGTTCGGGCTTGGCCAGGGTGGATTTTTTCCTGCATAGACAAACCGGCAAGGTATATCTGAACGAGGTCAATACCATGCCCGGCTTCACCCAGATAAGCATGTATCCCAAGCTCTGGGAAGCAGCGGGAATACCCTATCCGGAACTCATCAACAGCTTGGTCCGGCTGGCTTTGGATAGATTTAAAATGAAACACATCTAGGAGGACTGAATATGGACAAAAGACCCATAGGGGTATTTGATTCAGGCCTGGGGGGCCTTACCGTTGTAAAGGAGCTGATGAAATGGCTTCCCCAGGAGGATATAGTATACTTTGGGGATACTGCCCGAATCCCTTACGGTACCCGTTCCAACGAAACCGTTATCAGGTATTCCGAGCAGTGTATAAGATTTCTCTTAAGCCAAGGTATAAAGATGATTGTTATAGCGTGCAATACCGTCAGCTCCATAAGCCTTGATATAGTGAAGAAAAAGTTTGATATTCCAATCCTGGGGGTAATTGAGCCGGGGGCAAGGGAAGCCGTAGCCGCTACCAGGAATAAGCG
>DGDX01000108.1:0-3227 GCA_002385665.1 Firmicutes bacterium UBA3941 | reverse complement strand
GATATTTACCAATCCCTGTACACTTTTTGTGCCCATAGTGGAAGAAGGTTGGAGCGATTCCAAAATTGCGTTATTGACAGCCGAGAAATATTTAGATAGTATGAGGGACGAAGATATTGATTCCCTTCTTTTAGGGTGCACACATTATCCTCTCCTAGAGGACGCCATAGGTAAGGTTATGGGGCCTGGTGTAAGGCTTATAAATCCCGCTGAGGCTACGGCATTGGAAGTTGGCCGTATACTAAAAGCCCGGGGCATCCTCAACGAAGATGGAACCGAGGGCCAGTATGAGTTCTTTGTCAGCGATCTGGGAGAAAAGTTTGAGGAACTGGGCGGGCGTTTCCTGGGCAGGGAGATAAAATGTGCCAGGAAGATCGATATCGAGAAGTTTTAGTCAGTTCTATCAGCAATAATAATAAAGGCTGAGTTAGATAGGAAGATTTTTTAGGGGGTCAGTTATAGTGGACGGGGGTAAAAAGGTTATTTTATCAATAAGGGGCAATCAGGTAAATCCCGACGGTGAGGATAACAGGATTGAGCTCATAACCGAAGGACGATTATACAAAAAAGGCAACGCATACTACATTGAATATGAGGAGAGCGCAATCTCAGGCCTGGAGGGGACCAAGACCCTTATTATGGTGGAAGACCGGAGAATCTCCTTGGAGCGTACAGGGGCCCACGAATCCCGATTTGTTTTTGAAAAGGGCAGAAAATATGTCAATTACTATGAAACACCTTTTGGAAGTCTGGAGATGGGTATTTTCCCCACAAGAATTGATTCCGATATGGATGAAAGCCAGGGGAAACTTGGGGTTAAGTATGAGCTGGATATTTCGGGCAAGTACGCCGGCTCCAATGAACTGATGGTAAGCTATCAGGAAAATGGGCCACAGGGTTTGTTTAAATCTTAATGAATTAAGCAGGTACACTCTGGGAGTTAGAAGTTAGACGTTAGGGATTGGGTGAAGCAAGCCAACCTTTAACGTCTAACCTTTAGCATCCTCTATAGGTGACAACTCTCAAAATACGGTTGGTATTTTGTACAATATTAACTATTTTATATGCAAATCAATCTTTTTTTCATATTTATGTTGACGTTAAGGCAAAAATGGTTATATTATTACTTAGGATTACTATATAGCTGGATCCTGAAAGCATAATAAAGACGATAGCAAAAAAACTCAATTAATGGTTCTTTCCTGGATTTTGATCTCCAACGGCAGTCTTTAGCATCCTATATTTGTGAATGGTATGCTTTTGAATAACCACGTTCAATTCCTATTACATGGTTTCATCTCACATATTAAAATTGATGACAACCATTTGATTGAAATCTGTTTAATTATGCCCATTTAAGGTTTCCCGCTTTTTGATGCCTTGCCTCTAATGGAAGACCGGGGCCAGGCCATAAGGCGATTATCAAGTTTAGCTTAGGAAATTGAGGATACGCAGCCGAGATATCAAGAAAACCCCACCTTGAAAAAGGTGTGTAGTTCATTTATGAATTAAAACATTTAACCATGGCTATACTATGGATTAATATGGTTTGGACTTTTCATGTACTACAGAACACTTATAGTTTCGTTTGATATAGGCCCAACTTATGTGTTTTATTGTCTTGAGACATAACTTCAATTAAACAACTACCCTTGGAGAACTTGTTTCAACACAAGCAATCTAAATGTGCCGGAAGAGATATTATGCCACTCCCATAATTGGCAGATTCCGATTGGATATAAACAGATTGTGGGTAAACCTGCATACCCAACAGGTACTTATGCAGCAATCAAAATTAAGGATGGATTATCCGGAGCGATCTAAGGAAAATAAGCATTTTCGGTTATAGAACAAAAGTGATAGAACAATAAAACAAGTATTAGAAAGAAAGTGAGGAATAGGTTTTGGATTTAAACAATTTGGAAAAAAATACGATAATCCAATTGCGAGAATTTGGTAGGGAGCTGGGAGTCAAGAGCGTAACCAGACACAAAAAACAACAATTGATTGAACTGATAAAGGAAAAGCTACAGGAGATGGCCGCCCATCAGGGGGAACAGTATAGATCAGAGGAATCCGGCAAAGGGGTGTCAGAGGAACCAATCAAAGAGGTAAAGGATGCTTCTGAAATAGCCAAACCCATGGATACAGAAGCTGAAGAAGAGGAGCTGAAGGATAAGGAAGCCGATACCCCCAAACCCATATCCCCAGGGAAGGTTAAGCGATTTCCGACCCCTGCTCGTCAATCCAGGATCACCTATAGAATGGCTCCGGGGGGAGCTTTGAATAGGGATAATAGAGATGCAGATGCGGACATATCCAAGGAAAGACAAGGAGAAGGCGGGCAGGCTAATGAATATGACAAGAAGGTAGCCTATGCCAGAAAATATTATAACACTTCCAACCCTGCCATACCCGAGCTCTTAAAGCAGGATGATACAGGAGATGCGGAAGGTGTATTGGAGACACTGCCTGATGGATACGGTTTTCTTCGCTCCAACAACTATCTGTCAGGAGATAATGATGTCTACATTTCACAATCACAGATAAGGAGATTCAACCTTAAGACAGGCGATTTGGTTAAGGGCAAGACCCGTCCCGCCAGGGAGGGTGAGAAATTCCAAGCCCTTCTGTATGTGACCGCAGTAAATGGGGAAAACCCGGAGAAAGCAAACTGGAGACGACCCTTCGAGGAACTCACCCCCATCTATCCCAATGAACGCATAACCCTGGAGGATCCCGACAATCCAAAGGAACTCGCCACCAGGCTCATAGATATCATATCTCCCATCGGTAAAGGTCAAAGGGGTCTGATCGTTTCACCGCCCAAGGCCGGTAAGACCATTCTTTTAAAGAAGATCGCCAACAGCATAGCAAAGAACTATCCGGATATATACCTGATAGTCCTTTTGATAGACGAGCGTCCGGAAGAGGTTACGGATATGCAGCGTTCCATCGATGGCGACGTCGTATACTCCACCTTCGACGAGCTGCCTGAGCACCATACCAGGGTTGCAGAGATGGTACTGGAAAGGGCCCAGAGGCTTGTTGAGCATGGTCGGGACGTTGTAGTTCTCATGGACAGCATAACCCGTCTGGCCAGGGCATATAATCTAACCATCTCAGCTACCGGCAGGAGCTTGTCCGGTGGATTGGATCCGGGTGCCCTCCATAAGCCCAAGAGATTTTTTGGCGCGGCCAGGAATATAGAAGAGGGCGGCAGCCTT
>DGDX01000112.1:5291-8359 GCA_002385665.1 Firmicutes bacterium UBA3941 | reverse complement strand
AGTAGAGACAGCTGTACACGAACTTGAGGCTATTCTAATAGGTGCCAATCCCTTACATATCGAAGCCCTGTGGACCAAGATGTATCGGGGTACATTCTATCGCGGGGGCCCGGTCCTTACCAGTGCAATATCCGGTATCGATCAGGCCTTATGGGATATAAAGGGCAAGTATTATAATGCCCCGGTTTATGAACTTATCGGTGGGCCGACCAGAGATCGCGTTCGGGTCTACGCCCATTGCGGAGGGGCAACTGCCGAGGAGTTTATCGAAAATGCCAAGGCAAAGATAGAAGAAGGCTTTACCGCTTTTAAAACCGGCATTCCGGGTCCTGTGGATCCCGTTCCGGACAATCAGTTCATAGAGAGTTTCTCAAACTACATAGGCGCAATATGTGACGGGCTGCCTAAGAACATACAGTTAGCCGTAGATTTTCACGGAAAGGTAACTCCCGCCGCGGCTTTAAAGCTGGTAAAGGAGTTGGAACAGTATAACCTGATGTTTATCGAGGAACCTATCCAATGTGAGAATGTTGATGTCCTGGCTACAATAGCCCGCTCTACGTCCACCCCCATTGCAACCGGTGAAAGAATATTTACCCGCTGGGGCTTTAGGGACATTCTGGAGAAACAAGCTGCAATGATCCTACAGCCTGATATATGCCATTGTGGCGGTATTTCCGAGGCTATAAAGATAGCCAATATGGCAGAAACATACTACGCCTTGATTGCTCCCCATAACCCACTGGGTCCTGTATCTCTTGCGGCAGGCCTTCAAGTAGATGCATCCATTCCCAACTTCCTCTGCCAGGAGCAGGTAAATCTGGGTGAAGGTTATCTTAAGAAACCCTTCGAAGTCATAGATGGGCACATAGAGATACCAAAAGGCCCGGGCCTGGGGATTGAAGTCAACGAAGAATTCCTCGAGGAGCAAAAGTATTCGGGAGATTGGGATACTCCACGTTGGTCGTTAAGGGACGGATCCTTTGTTGAATGGTAATCAGTATTAAATAGGCTTTATAAATACAAAGGCCAGGTCTTCCGCTGTAAGGGCTGGCCTTTTAATGATATAACGCATTGTGCTAGTCAATCATATGCCGGTAATGGCCATTGACCGCTTGAAAAGCCTATCGCATCCAATCCGGCGTCCTGTTATTTTGATAAATATACCAATTATGACTGAGCCAAGCAGGCAGTTTTATAGTATAATGGTTACATTAAGTGTTATCTAAATTCTAACGAAGAAAGTGAGTGAAGTGTCGTATGAAAATCTCTACCCTGACAAACCACCTTGCAAAGATATACGGTGAGGAAGAGGCTATCCGAAAACTAGCTGAAATTGGTTATGATTGCTATGATTTTTCCATGTTCCATATCGGAGATGAAGATCATCCGATCAACAGTAACTCTTTCGAATCCTATGTACAAAATTTACGCAAGGCGGCAGATGAAAGCGGTATCGTCTGCAACCAAAGCCATGCACCCTTTCCCAGCTATCTCCATGGCGAGGAAGAGTATAACGAGCGCATGTTTTCCCTCCTGGTCCGCTCCATCGAGGTAACAGGCCTATTGGGTGGGAAAATTGTGATTATCCATCCTGCTGTTTTCCCCGGACATAAGATAGGGGGAGACTCCTTGTGCTGGGACACCAATATGGAGCTGTATAATGCTCTGCTACCCCATGCAAAGAAGGCAAATGTAAAAATCGCCCTTGAAAATATGTTTAACTGGTATGAGGGGGATTCAACAGCCTCACCCGCTACCTGTTCTTCTCCCGGGGAATTTGTAAAATACATGGATGCTCTGGATCCGGAGTACTTTGTAGCTTGCGTTGATATTGGGCATAGCGCCATGGCAAACACGGGTGGGGAATCACCGGGCAAGATGATCCGTGCTCTTGGGGGTAAAAGGGTAAAGGCATTGCACGTCCATGATAACGATCTGGTTAGAGATGTACATACGTTGCCTTTTACTCGAAAGATTGACTGGGATGAGGTTATGACGGCACTAAAGGATATTGGGTATGATGGGGAACTGACCTTTGAAGCGGATACTTTCCTCAGCCAATTCCCCGATGAACTGGCTGTGCATGCATCCCGGCTTATGCTGGAAGTGGGCCGCTATTTTGTAAGCAAGTACAACCTCTAGAATATTAGAACTGACTTGATATTGGAATACACTTACTATCTTTAGGAAAGATAAAGCAAAGGTCGTGAACCAATCCAATTCACAACCTTTGCTTTTCATTTAGGAACTGTTTTTATCTTCTGAAGTATCCTTATCGATTCCTTTCCTCCGTTTAACACATTGGGTGAGAAGGTATTCTATCTGTCCGTTTATGGAGCGAAACTCGTCCTCGGCCCACGCGGCAATCTCCTCATATAACTTTTTGGATAACCGGAGAGGGATCTGTTTTTTTTCTTTACTCATTTTTAGTACAGGCTGCCACTGTTGACAATAGGCTGGGCATCCCTGTTTCCGCAAAGGACAACCAAGAGGTTGGATACCATGGCAGCCTTACGCTCCTCGTCAAGTTGTACAATATCGTTTTCGTTCAGCTTCTCCAGGGCCATCTCTACCATACCTACGGCACCGTCCACTATCATCTTTCTGGCATCTATAATGGCGCTGGCCTGTTGCCTTTGCAGCATGACGGCTGCAATCTCCGGTGCATAGGCCAGATAGGTAATGCGGGCTTCCAAAATTTCAAGGCCTGCATTCTGTACCTTTTCCTGGATTTCCTTTCGGATGCGTTCAGCTACCACGGCACTTGAACCCCGGAGGCTGCCTTCATCCGGCTCGCCGTCACCTGTGGTATCAATGCCTTCGGCTACATCATAGGGGTAGATACGGACGATGTTTCTTAATGCACTGTCACACTGGAGGGAAAGGTATTCCTTGTAATTGTCCACGTTGAAGACCGCCTTGGCGGTATCAACGACCCTCCACATAACTGCTATTCCTATCTCAACGGGATTACCTAAAGCATCATTAACTTTTTGCTTATTGTTACTGAGGGTCATGATCTTAAGTGAAATTTTCTTGTTTGCAGCAGTGGTCTGGACCATATT
>DGDX01000112.1:0-5030 GCA_002385665.1 Firmicutes bacterium UBA3941 | reverse complement strand
ACCGCCACCGAAAAGGGGTGGACATAGTAAAAACCAGGTTCTTTTAAGGTGCCAATGTATTCACCAAACAAGGTGAGGACCAGCGCCTCCTGGGGTTTTATTACCTTGAGCCCCAAAAAAGGAATGACACCAAAGACTACCCAAAGGATCCCCAGGGTCAAGGGCAGTGCGCCGATCCCAATGCTGGCATCAAGGAGTAAACCACCTAAAATTATTAAACCGATTGCGGCAAAATAGAGGAAAATAAAGAGAATAAGCATGGGCATACCAGCTTTAGCCTTTAACTTCTTTTCTACCATGCACTTCACCTCACACATCATTATGATATTATAATGATACCATAATAATATTATAGTCGCAAGCATAAATTGGTAATTTATCAAGTACATTCTTCAAAAAGTTTAATAACGAAAGCACCTGCTTATCTGCTGTCAATTACCATTGGTTGTGTAGTTGACCAATGCACCGTCATAGGTAGATAAATCAAGAAATTAGCAACAGATATTGTCATCTGCTATAATTGAAACTCATAAAATCAGTTAACTTAAAATTCGATGTATGCTTTTTCATGGGAAAGCGGTATAATAAATCAAAGATATTATCGTAACGGTTAGATTTGCTCTTTCATAAAGTATTACTCTGCTATACTTGCATAAGCCCAATAAAAGCTTAAGTGATATAACTATCTTTACTTTTGATAATACAACCCGCTTTGTCAGTTACATATATATGTAAAAATTAGTAAGCACCAAATTATTTTTAGGCGACGAGTGATTTTATAACATTTAACAATCTTCCAAAGATGGGACCTCTAAGGCAGATATATGCTTCATTAGCACAATACTTAAAAAAATGTTGTTCAGGCAGAAGAAAAACGCATTCTGTGAAAGTGGGGTGTTCATTTGGATGTTGCGAAGATGAAACGCAAGCTTAGAAATCTTAAGAAACTGGAAGACAAAATTCGATATGGTCATTTTCCAAAGGACATACCCAAAAAATATGTTTGGGACCAGTTCTTTTCCACAAAGGCCGTACATGATTTGACTGTCAAATATCCTATCTTGGAATTGATAAAGCTCAATAAGCAGGAATTAAAGGAGATCTTCGAAGAATACTTTTATAGTGTATATTTTCAATTATATAAGGATATGGGCTTAAATTTTGATGAAATCCAGGATCCCACTGTTTTGAGTTATTTTGGTCTTGCACCTGGAGCATCTGTAGAGGATATAAAGAAAAGATTTAGGGAGTTAGCTAAAAAGCATCATCCAGACCACGGCGGGAGTAATGAAAAGATGATAGAGATATTGGAAGCATATAATAGGCTGATTAACAATTGATTGATAAGCAGTAACGACCTGGGCAAATGATCAGCGGACGATAATTTTCATAGTTACATTACTTGGGATAAACCACAGTTTGCGCCTAAGTATAGCCGCTTACTGTGGTTTTTTGTGGTAATGACATGAGATTACTGAAAAGAAGAGAGGTATAATAATTCCCTAAAGGGTAACCCGGGACAGGTTGCCGACTCCCAATATAGATGATAGAATATATCTTAGTGGAACTGGTATTCTATGATACTCCATGGGGCAAATCTACATAAGCACAAAAAAGCAAGCATATAACTGATGGAAGCAACCCATAGCAGGAAAACCGATATCAAAATTCAATTCTATTGGCGATTTTGGAGGACTACTATGGGAAATTAAAATTCAGGGGGGACACTAATGAGAACCAGAAGATTACCGTTCTATGAATGTAGGCAAGGCATATTTGAAATTGATGAATTCGATTGCGGGAGTATCTTTGTTGTTGTCGGGGACGAGAGAGCCCTGGTTTTGGATACGGGAACTGGGATCGGAGACCTGCGCTGGGTGATTGAGAACAGAATTACCGATAAGCCCTATGATGTGGTTATCACTCACAACCACGGCGACCATATCGGCGGTGCGGGGTTCTTTGATACAGTGTGGGTCCATGCCAAAGATATGGACTGGGACAATGGAAAGGTTGTACCAAAGCTGGATTTTCGGAAAAGATATGCCAGACTTATCTCCAGGAGGGAAGGAAAACACTACATCTATGATGTCGACAGGGATATCGTGGAGTGGGAGAAAACGCCTGAGAAAAAGGAACTAAAAGACGGACAGGTTTTTGACCTGGGGGGACGCACTGTCACCATATACCATTGTCCGGGACATACGCCGGGGCAGTGTGTGGCAATCGATGATCTGACGGGCACCCTGCTCTGTAGTGATGCCTGCAATAATAACCTCCTTTTAGGCAAGGGAGATGCAAAAAGCGATTTAGAGGCCATAGAGAATGCCTATAGGTCCCTAAAGAGAATATGGGATATGAGGGATAGATACGACGAAGCCTATAACTTCCATCATGATTATAGGGGTTTTGGTTCTCCGTTGGCCAATAATGTACTTCCCAATGCTGTGGAATGCCTAAAGAGCTTGTTGGAAGGAACCGCGGAAATAAAAATGGTGCCGGATGCCCTATCGGAAACCGGGGCGGAAAAAATGGTAGCGGTATATGATAATGTACAAATAACCTATATGGGCGGGGATATCAGCAAACTCCGTTAGATATGGTTTTCATTCAGATAAGTTTCCATTATACACTGGTAGAACAGTTCAATGTTTAGACAGTTAATGTATCTATTATATGATCTGATGGATTATACATGTCTAATTTGACACCTAGGGTCAAATGGCAGAAGTATAAACTAATTTAATTATTAGAAGAGGTGGTAGTATGGGTTGTAAACTTACAGGAGGTAGCAGGGGAGATATGATAACATTGGGCAGTACCGGGATTACTACTCAACGCAATGCCTTTGGTGCTCTTCCGATACAGAGGGTAGACATTGAAACCTCCGTTAAGATACTGAGGAAGGCCTATGAGGGGGGTATGACCTTTTTCGATACCGCCCGCGGATATTCTGACAGCGAGGAAAAGCTGGGGTTGGCCTTTGAAGGAATGCGGGAGAAGATCTTCATAGCGACCAAGACGGGAGCCAGAACACCGGAAGGGTTTTGGAGGGATCTGGAGACATCCCTATCTTTATTAAAGACAGATTACATCGACATTTATCAATTCCATAATCCGGATGTCTGCTACAAACCCGGCGATGGAACAGGTATGTATGAGTGTATGCTGGAGGCCAAAAAACAGGGCAAAATCAGACATATCGGCATAACAAATCACAGACTGAATCTGGCGGAAGAGATCATAGAGTCCGGCCTGTATGAAACATTACAGTTCCCCTTCAGCTATCTATCCTCGGAAAAGGATATCGCCCTGGTCAATAAGTGCAAGGAAAAGAACATGGGATTCATAGCCATGAAGGCCTTGTCCGGTGGACTGATCACGGATTCTGCAGCGGCATACGCCTTTATGGCACAATTTGATAATGTACTTCCCATATGGGGTATTCAGCGCGAATCGGAGCTGGACGAGTTTTTAAGTTATATTGATAATCCGCCAAAGTTAACAGACGAGATAAGGGCATTGATAGAAAAAGACAATCAGGAACTATCCGGCGAATTCTGCAGGGCCTGCGGATATTGTATGCCCTGTCCTATGGGGATTGAAATCAATATCTGTGCCAGGATGTCCCTACTGCTCAGGCGTGCCCCGTCTGAAAACTGGCTGACCCCCAGGATGCAGGAAGCGATGAGGAAGACCGAGGACTGCATAGAATGCGGCGAGTGTACCGAGAAGTGTCCCTATGACTTAAACACACCTGAACTTCTAAAGAAAAACTATGAAGATTACAAGAGGGTGCTGGCAGGCGAAGTAAAGGTAAATTAAATGCGGTGTGACAAGGAAGATAGAATTCAATAAAGTTACGAAAGAAGTTTTACCTGTCAAAGGGACGGGGTAATGATTAACCCCGTTCCTTTGGCAGACTCCAGTCCCTGTAGAGCCTGGCTATAACCTGCTCTATAGGGGCTTTTTTTATTTCCACGTCCCGAACCCCTTCCAAGGTTGATAGCTGGTCCAGCAAATCTTTTACAGGGATTTGTGCCAGGTCTACATCATATTCAAACATTCCATTTTTAGAAGAAATAAGCCTGGCATTTTGGATTTGGGGGACTAAACCCCTATCCATGGTAACAACCAATCTGGTTAAATTGCCCGTCACGGAGCGCAGGTCGTTGAAGCTCCCGTCAAAAGCGATTCTCCCGGAAGATATCATCAATATGCGCTGGGCCATCTCCTCAAGGTCGTCCATATCATGGCTGGTCACTATAATGGTTACACCATTTTCCTGATTGATTCTTTTTAGAAAGTCTATCATCTGCCTTTTTGCAACAACATCCAGCCCCAGGGTGGGTTCGTCCAGCAGTATAAGCTCCGGGCTATGGAGCAGCATCATTGCAAGGTCCGCTCTCATCCGCTGGCCCAGGCTGAGTTCACGGGCAAAGGTTTTAAGCAAGTCACCAATATCGAGTAGTTCCACTACATCCTTCAGGTTTCTTTTGTATATCTCATCCGGGATCCCCCAGACCACCTTCTTCCATTCAAAGCTTTGGATTACCGGGTGATCCCACCACAATTCCGTTCTATTGCCAAATAAAACCCCTATCCGCTGCATCAGTAATCTGCGCTGCTTCTGGGGAGACAGGGATAAAACCGAGATATCACCGCTGTTGGGCAGGAGCATACCGGCCAACAGTTTCATTGTGGTACTTTTCCCTGCACCATTAGGGCCGGCATAGGCAACGAACTCACCTTTCTTTACCTCAAATGAGACGTTATCCAGGGCTACGATCTTTCGTTTCTCGGGTTTTATAAGGTTTCTTATAAGCCCCTTCTTCGTGTTGTCCCGCTGCCATTGGATGAATGTTTTTGTTACATTGTTTATACTAACGGCGGAATCCGTAGGGTACATATCTGTTGGAGCCTTGTTTAACATAATAGTTCAGTCCTTTCCTAAATAAGAAACTTGCTGCAATGGATATGAGCAGCGCATATACCATAGGGTAATAGTCCGCAAAGGCAAAGGGAGATTT
>DGDX01000042.1 GCA_002385665.1 Firmicutes bacterium UBA3941 | reverse complement strand
GCTATCCGCGAAGGCGGCAGGACCGTTGGAGCCGGTGTTGTTGCCGGTATTATAGAGTAAGACAGTCGAAAGATTACTATCCTGCTTTATTGAAAGTTGTGAATTGAAATTACCATTTTAAGAGACTGGCCATATCTGCCAGTCTCTTATTTGAATTCTATTGGAAATAAATTGGTCAGACAGAAATTTGTTGACACCAATGACCATATATGATAAATTAATTAGGTATTTACATGTAAGGTAGGTGTTTTGTGTGAGAGTGAAGATAACATTGGCTTGTACGGAATGTAAGCAGCGCAACTACAACACCATGAAGAATAGGCGTAACAATGCTGACCGTCTTGAGATGAGGAAATACTGCAAGTTTTGCAAGGGTCACACCCTGCATAGGGAAACCCGTTAGTAGATATCCATCCATTGGGAAGACTTGGTATAACATCGGTCAATATGGCTTAGAATAAGGATGTGAATCATTATGTCAAAGGGCAAATCCGCAGCCAAGACAGCCAAGGCAGCAGCGAAAGTAAAGAAGCCCAGAAAAAGTATTATAAGGTATTTCCGAGAGGTTATATCCGAGGTAAAGAAGGTATCTTGGCCAAGCCTTAAGGAACTTACCAATTATACTATTGTTGTCGTGGTTTTGATTTTGATATTTGCAGCCGCTATTGGAATTGTAGATTTTGGACTGGGAAAACTGTTTACACTGATTTCTTAAGTGAGGAGGTAGGGGTCAGGAAGAAAAGCTTGGCTCTTAGATTATGTCTGAGGTAAAAAAGGACCAAGGGAAATGGTATGTGGTCCATACTTATTCCGGATATGAGAATAAAGTAAAGGCGAATCTCGAAAAGATGGTAGAGAACCGGGGCCTTGAGGATCTGATCTTTGAGGTCAAAGTTCCTATGGAAGAACAGATCGAGGTCAAGGATGGCAAGAGGAAATCTGTCATGCGTAAGATATTTCCGGGCTATGTAATAGTCAAGATGATCATGACGGACGAATCCTGGTATGTTATTCGCAATACCCGGGGTGTTACCGGCTTTGTAGGTCCGGGGTCTAAGCCCATCCCCCTTACCGATGAAGAGATAAGAAAACTGGGTGTGGAAGATATTCCAGTAGAGCTCAAGGCTGAAGTAGGTGATAACGTCCGAGTTATATCAGGGCCCTTGGAAAACTTCATCGGAGTTATCGAAGAGATATACCCCGACAAGCAAAAGGTACGAGTATCTGTTTCCATGTTTGGAAGAGACACCCCAATAGATTTGGAGTATCATCAGATACAGAGAATTTGATGGGAGGCATACAAGCCTGTCCACAACTACACTATACTGAGGAGGTGCTAATATGGCAAAAAAGGTTACAGGAATTATAAAGCTACAGATTCCGGCTGGGAAAGCAACTCCCGCTCCACCAGTAGGCCCTGCCCTGGGTCAACACGGTGTTAATATAATGGGTTTTTGTAAGGAATTCAATGAAAAGACTGCAAGTCAGGCTGGCCTTACTATTCCCGTAGTTATTACAGTATATCAGGATCGCTCCTTTACCTTCATTACAAAGACTCCGCCGGCTGCTGTTTTACTAAAGAAGGCCGCTGGTATTGAATTGGCTTCTGGAAGGCCTAATGTAGAAAAGGTTGCTACCGTTACAAGAGGGCAGATCCGAGAGATTGCTGAACTTAAGATGCCTGATTTAAATGCTGCCAGCATTGAAGCTGCGATGAGCATGGTTGAAGGAACCGCAAGGAGCATGGGAATCGTTGTAGAGTAAAGACAATTAGGGCATTAAAAAAGTGGGAGAAAGAGCAAATCTTTCGAATGTACCACAAGGAGGTAATAAGATGAAAAGAGGTAAAAAGTATCAAGAAAGCCTTAAGCTGGTGGATCGTACTAAATTATATGACGTCCAGGAAGGCATCGAGCTGGTTAAACAGACAGCTAAGGCTAAATTTGATGAAACTATAGAGGCTAGTGTAAGGCTGGGTGTAAATCCAAGACACGCCGATCAGCAGGTCAGAGGAGCTGTTGTACTCCCCCACGGGACAGGTCGAACTGTCAGGGTTCTCGTCTTCGCAAAAGGCGAGAAAGCCAGAGAAGCCGAAGCAGCAGGCGCTGATTTTGTTGGCGCAGAGGATATGGTTCAAAAGATTCAGGAAGAGAATTGGCTGGATTTTGATGTTTGCGTTGCCACTCCTGATATGATGGGCTTAGTTGGCCGCCTGGGCCGAATTTTGGGACCCAGAGGATTAATGCCAAACCCCAAGTCCGGCACAGTAACCATGGATGTGACAAAAGCAGTCCAGGATATCAAAGCAGGTAAGGTTGAGTATCGAGTCGACAGAACCGGTATCATCCATGTACCCATCGGAAAGGTCTCCTTTGACACAGAAAAGATAAACGAAAATCTTTCAGTGCTTATGGACGCCATCGTAAAGGCCAAGCCGGCCTCGGCCAAGGGTACCTATTTGAGAAGTGTGGTCCTGGCCAGCACCATGGGTCCTGGGATCAAAATAAATCCCGGCGTATTTTAGGATTGACAACTACAGAGTTCTATAGTAAACTTTTAAAGAATTAAATAGCTTATATACCTTTCTTGCCGTAGACAGCAGGTACCGCTTTTAAGTGGTTTAATCCGTAATGGGCCCGCCGAGGTGGAAGAGCAAACAGGATAACTGCCCTCTTACCATCTGGTATTGTGCCAAACGGGAAGAGGGTATTTTAATGCGATTCAAGAGGAGGTGTGACCGGCTATGTCTATAAGAGAGCAAAAAGCTCAAATTGTTGAGGAACTGAAGGATAAGTTTACCAAAGCCAGCAGCGCTATCTTAGTGGATTATAAAGGCCTGAACGTACAGGAGGCAACCGAGCTTAGAAGCAGCTTCCGCGAGGCGGGCGTTGACTACAAGGTATACAAGAACACTTTGACTGAAATAGCAGTTAAAGAGGTGGGTTTAGAGGAGTTGATTCCTTTCCTTGAGGGGCCCACAGCCATTGCCTTTAGCGAAGATGATCCCGTAGCTCCTGCCAAGATCCTGACGGAGGCTATTAGGAAATATAGGAAAATAGAGTTTAAGACCGGAGTTGTAGACGGTAAGGTAATCGATGTGGACGGCATTAAGGCGTTGGCGGACCTTCCCTCCAGGGAGGAGCTCCTTGCCAAGCTTTTGGGCAGCATGAACGCGCCCATTGCCAACCTGGTTGGGGTATTAACCGGTCCCGTACGGGCATTGACCTATGCTCTTAATGCTATTAAAGAGCAAAAAGAAGCGTAAAAATTTATTCAAAATTAATTAAAGTTAAAAATGGAGGTTTTTAAAGATGGATAAAAATCAAATTATGGAAGCTATCAAGGGCATGACAGTCCTGGAACTGGCTGAACTGGTAAAGGAACTTGAAGAAGAATTTGGCGTTAGCGCAGCTGCTCCTATGGCCGTAGCCGCAGCACCTGTAGCAGGTGGACCTGCCGCAGCAGAAGAAGAAGAAGAGAAGACCGAATTTGACGTTGTTCTGGCAGACGTTGGTGATCAGAAGATTAAGGTTATCAAGGTTGTCAGAGAGATCACCAGCCTTGGCCTGAAAGATGCCAAAGACCTGGTAGACAACGCTCCAAAGCCTGTTAAGGAAGGCGTAAGCAAGGAAGAAGCTGAAGAAATCAAGACCAAACTGGAAGAAGTTGGCGCAAAGGTAGAAGTGAAATAAGCTGTTTGAGTAATTTAGGATAAAGGACTTTTATTAGTCCTTTTTTCTTTATCTCTTATAATGAATAATATTTTTTCCTCTTGTACTGGTTGGTAATCTTAGGTAATGAGCTATTGAAAAGCGGATATCGGAAGAGAGAAGTTTCAAAAAAACATTAGCCATTACCGGCATATGATTAACTGGTATAATGTGTTAATTTTATAGCGGAAAACATTTAGGGAGGGATTAGATGTTTACCAGGCAGGGACAAAGGTTGATATTCACCTATGATTCGGAGAAGTTATGGATCGAACCCTGGGGCAGGGACGCTCTGCGCGTTAGGGCGACGAAGATGGCCAATATGCCGACGGAGGACTGGGCCCTGTTGAGCCCTGAAACCACTGAGGCGGAGATCACCATTACGCCCTATGGGGCAAGTATAGTCAATGGGAAGATCAGGGCGGAGCTGAACAGTGCCGGCAAGATCACCTTCTACAATCAGAAAGGCCAGCTTTTGCTGGAGGAGTATGTAAGAAACAGAAAGGAATACAAATTCCAGCCCGGCGTAGAGCCTACGGGATTTGCCTCCGCCCTGGATATAGAGGCACGGGAATTTAAACCAATCCTCGGAGGAGATTATTCCATTACGGTACGGTTTGAATCCAACCCGGATGAAAGAATCTATGGAATGGGGCAATATCAGCAACCTTTCCTTAACTTAAAGGGTTGTGATTTGGAACTGGCCCAGAGAAACTCCCAGGCCAGCGTTCCCTTTATGATTTCCAGTCTTGGCTACGGACTGCTGTGGAACAATCCCGCAGTTGGCCGTGTCGCCTTCGGCAAGAACCTGACCACCTGGCAGGCCTATTCGTCGAAGATTATTGATTATTGGATCTGCGCCGGCGATAATCCTGCAGAGCTTGTGGAAGCCTATGGAAGGGCCGCGGGCAGGGTACCCATGATGCCGGATTTCGCCATGGGTTTTTGGCAAAGCAAGCTTCGCTATCAAACCCAGGAGGAACTCCTGGAAGTTGCCCGTGAGTACAAGAGGCGGGGACTTCCCTTATCCGTTATAGTTATAGATTTTTTCCATTGGACCATGCAGGGTGAATGGAAGTTTGATGCGGATTATTGGCCTGATCCAGACGCCATGATAAAGGAGCTCAAGGATATGGGTATAGAGCTTATGGTATCCATCTGGCCTACCGTTGACCATAGAAGCGAGAACTATGAAGAGATGGTGGAGATGGGTTACCTTATCAGGACCGATAGGGGCCATAGGATAGCCATGGACTTTCATGGAAATACAGCCCATTTTGATCCTACCAATCCTGGTGCCAGGGAATATGTGTGGCAGAAGATAAAGCAGAATTATTACGACAGAGGCATAAGGATTTTCTGGCTGGATGAGGCGGAGCCGGAATATACATATTACGACTTTGACCTGTACAGGTATCATCTGGGTCCTAATGTTCAGATAGGCAATGTTTTTCCGTTGATGTATGCCAAGACCTTCTTCGACGGCATGAAAGAGGCCGGCCAGGAAAATATCATAAACCTGATAAGGTGCGCCTGGGCCGGAAGTCAGCGCTACGGAGCCCTCTTATGGTCCGGGGATATCCATTCCTCCTTTGAGAGCATGCGCAATCAGGTAGCCGCTGGATTGAATGTAGGGCTTGCGGGAATACCCTGGTGGACAACGGATATCGGAGGATTTCATGGCGGAAATCCCGATGACCCCAAGTTCCGGGAGGTGTTCATAAGGTGGTTTCAGTATGGAACCTTCTGTCCGGTCATGCGCTTGCACGGGGATCGGGAACCCCATTCCGAACCACTGGGAACCTCAGGTGGAGGAGTCTGTACTTCAGGGGCGGCCAATGAGGTGTGGAGCTATGGGCCCGAAGCCTATGGAATCTGCAGAAAATACTTGATGATACGGGAAAGGCTGAGACCCTATATAAAGGAAGTCATGAAAGACGCTCATGAAATAGGTACTCCCGTTATCAGGCCTATCTTCTATGACTTCCATCAGGACGAGGCCGCATGGGAGATAGAGGATCAATATATGTTCGGCCCGGATATCCTGGTGGCCCCGGTCTTATATCCCCAGGCGAAGAGCAGGAGGGTATACCTTCCAAAGGGTACCCGCTGGAAGGATGCCTGGACCGGCCGGATGTATGATGGGGATCAGTTCATCGACGCCGACGCGCCCATAGATATTATTCCTCTCTTTATAAGGGAAGGCTCAGATTTATCCATTCATTAGATTACCTGTTGATTAAATCCCTATACTGTACTATAATACAAATTCAATGCACCCTTTGAGAAAACCCTTCGGTCTTCTTAGGTCGAGGGGTTTTCATTATGAAACAGTGGTCATTTTCAGCAGAGAAAAAGTATCTCATTATAACTTGCAATCAGCAATTCTTTTCACGTTTAAAAAAATCCTTGACAGGGTATATGTGATGTGGTATCATATTAAATTGCATTAATGTATGTATTTCTACCGGTTTATGGTAACAGAATTAAAAGAAAAAAATTAAAGGTTTATTGTTTTATTATGAGGAATAAAGACTATAAATTATGGCAATAATAAACAATAATGCTCCTTGGCAAATTTGCCCAACGGGACTTGGGTCAAGGGGCTTTTAATATTTAAGTGTTAACAAAAAGATAACTGGTCAGTTGAAGTTTCAAAAAAACCTGATTTACAGCATTATAGCCTGACCCATTTCATTCTGCATATTTTTTGGAACTTCCTTAATGGTTATAAATTCTTAAGGGGTGAGATGTTGCATGGTACATCCAGTTAAGATGGGAAAAAAGACTCGCATGAGTTATTCCAGAATTGATGAAGTTCTGGAAATGCCCAACCTCATAGAGGTACAGAAGCGATCATTTCAGTGGTTTCTGGAAGAAGGTCTCAGGGAAGTGTTTAACGACATTTCTCCAATTTCCGACTATACGGATAACTTGGTATTGGAATTTGTTGACTATCAGCTAGGGGACAATCCCAAGTATTCCGTAGAAGAATGCAAGGAAAGGGATGTTACGTACTCAGCACCACTAAAGGTCCAAGTCAGGCTCATCAATAGGGAGACCGGAGAAGTCAAGGAACAGGAAGTCTTCATGGGGGATTTCCCTCTTATGACGGAACAGGGAACTTTCATTATAAATGGAGCCGAACGAGTAATAGTCAGTCAGTTGGTCAGATCTCCCGGCATATATTACTCGGATACAATAGATAAGACCGGGAAGAACCTTTATTCGGCTACGGTAATCCCCAACAGGGGTGCCTGGATGGAATTTGAAACCGATTCCAATGAGATCATGTATGTAAGGGTCGACCGCACCCGTAAGCTGCCCATAACCGTTCTTCTAAGGGCTATAGGCTACGGTACGGATGCCCGGATCAAGGAAATCATGGGGGAAGAGGAAAGGCTTTTAAAAACCCTGGATAAGGATAATACCACCTCTCACGAAGAAGGATTGTTGGAGATCTATAAGCGCTTGAGGCCGGGGGAACCCCCAACCATAGAAAGCGCCAGACAGCTCTTTAATTTGCTTTTCTTCGACGATAAACGGTATGATTTAGCCCGTTTTGGCAGATATAAATTCAACAAGAAGCTTGCTCTTGCATCCAGGATATCCGGCAGAAGGAGCGCAGAAGACATTGTCAATACCGAAACAGGAGAAATCCTCGTTAAAAAAGGCGAAAGGATCAGCTATGAAAAGGCCTGGGAGATACAAAACTCAGGTATAAATAAGGTATTGCTTGATCTGGGCGAGGACAGGGTTGCTCATGTTTTGGGCAATAATTTTGTCGATGCAAAGTATCATTTGGATCTGAACCTGGAGGAAGTAGGGATCAATGAACACGTGCATTATCCCACTTTAAAGGAAATCCTGGACCAGGACCTGGATGAAGAGGATCTGAAGGAGGCACTAAGGGAGAATATCGACAGGCTGATACCCAAGCACATCATAGTGGACGATATTGCTGCCTCTGTTAACTATATTATTTACCTTTTATACGATATAGGATCTGTTGACGATATAGACCACCTGGGGAACAGGAGACTGCGTTCTGTAGGCGAACTCCTTCAAAACCAATTCCGGATAGGTCTTTCCAGGATGGAGAGGGTGGTCAAGGAGAGGATGACTATCCAGGATGTGGATATCATTACTCCCCAGGCCCTGATCAATATCAGGCCTGTAACAGCCTCTATCAAGGAGTTTTTCGGCAGCAGCCAGCTGTCCCAATTTATGGACCAGACCAATCCCCTTGCGGAACTTACCCATAAAAGAAGGCTCAGTGCCTTGGGGCCGGGTGGGTTAAGCCGTGAAAGGGCAGGTTTTGAGGTTCGGGACGTTCACCACTCCCACTACGGACGCATGTGCCCCATCGAGACTCCGGAGGGTCCCAATATCGGGCTTATTGGTTCCCTGAGCACCTATGCCAGAATCAATGAGTATGGTTTCATCGAAGCCCCTTATAGGAAGGTGGATAAGGAGAGGAACGTTGTAACCGATGAGATAGTCTATCTTACCGCCGATGAGGAGGATGAATTCATTATAGCCCAGGGTAATGAACCCTTGGACGAGGAAGGCCGTTTTATAGACGATAGGGTTATGGCCAGGGTCAAGGACGATATCCATGAGGTTGACAAGAACAGCGTAGACTTTATGGACGTATCCCCCAAGCAGGTAGTTTCGGTTGCAACCGCTATGATCCCCTTCCTGGAAAACGATGACGCCAACAGGGCTCTTATGGGAGCAAACATGCAGCGCCAGGGGGTACCCCTTATCAGGACGGAAGCCCCCATCGTAGGTACGGGGATGGAATACAAGGCCGCCAGGGATTCCGGTGTGGTTGTTATAGCCAGGGAAGACGGTGTAGTCGTCAAGCTTTCGGCTACCTACATCCAGATCAGGAACGACAAGGGAGAAATAACTACCTACAATCTCCATAAGTTCAAGCGATCCAACCAGGGTACCTGTATCAACCAAAAACCCATAGTAGAGGTTGGGGAAGAGGTTAAGGCAGGCCAGATTATCGCCGACGGAGCATCCACGGATTACGGGGAGATAGCTCTTGGCAAGAATGTTCTCATGGGCTTTATGACCTGGGAAGGTTATAACTTTGAGGACGCTATCCTTATCAGTGAGAAGTTGGTCAAGGATGACGTATATACATCCATTCATATAGAGGAATATGAATCCGAGGCCCGTGATACCAAGCTGGGTCCCGAAGAGATAACCAGGGATATACCCAATACAGGGGAGGATGCCCTGAGGGATCTGGATGAGAGGGGTATCATACGGATTGGAGCCGAAGTAAGGGCTAATGATATATTGGTAGGAAAGGTGACGCCCAAGGGCGAAACCGAACTTACCGCCGAGGAAAGACTGCTCAGGGCCATATTCGGGGAAAAGGCACGTGAAGTCAGGGATACCTCCCTCAGGGTTCCCCATGGGGAAGGCGGCATAGTTGTGGATGTTAAGGTCTTCACCAGGAAGAACGGAGACGAACTGCCCCCCGGAGTCAATGAGCTGGTAAGGGTCTATGTGGCCCAGAAGAGAAAGATCTCCGTAGGGGATAAGATGGCGGGTCGGCATGGTAACAAGGGGGTTATCTCCAGGATACTGCCCGAAGAGGATATGCCCTTCCTGCCCGATGGAAC
>DGDX01000005.1 GCA_002385665.1 Firmicutes bacterium UBA3941 | reverse complement strand
AAGCTCGGACAAGTCTGCTACAAAAAACACAAACAAATCTGCATCCAAGCCAAAAGAAAATAAAAAGGCTACGAAAAAGAAAACCGAAACACCAAAAGAAACTTCCCCTGCACCAAAACCAAACCCGGATCCAAAGCCAGAAGAACCTACCCCAACCCCAGAGCCTGAGGAAGAAGAGCCTAAAAAAGAGGAACCTAAGGAAAGCGAATCTGAGAAAAAAGGTCTATTGGCGCTCACTCCAAAGGAGTTGAAGGCAATGTTGGATGAAGAGTTTCCAGGGGATAATATCCCACAATGGTGGATTGATACCCATTGTGGAGAGAAACTCTATGAATATACTTGGGGGAAATATGGAAGTAAGGGAATGAATCATTTTTACCGAACAGCAGAAAGAGTAATTAATGAAGATACCATTGAGTGTGATATTACTATAACATTGGACGATGATTCCATGAGGTTCCATAAAATCAGGCTTCGGGTGGATGATAATGGAGTTTGGTCTGTTATATCTGATAAAATAGTTGATTGATACTTCTTTACAAAGACCTGCATTAAAGCAGGTCTTTATCTATATGAATGCAAAGAAAAATATATTACGGTTCTGGACTTGACTTTGATAAAGCGACAGGACATGAAGTCAAGGTTTTTTAGTGTATTAATTTGTAAATATATAGCGAATAGCTAATAAATATTATACAATAAAAGATACACACAATTATATAGTTATATAGAGGGGGAAAAGTATTGATTCTCATTTCTTGGAATATTGATTCACTGAATGCTGCATTAACAGGTACTTCGGACCGAGCCGCATTGAGCCGGGATGTAATAAATACCATTGTAGAATATAACCCAGAAGTTATTGCCTTACAGGAAACTAAGCTGTCAAGCAGTGGTCCCACTAAGAAGCATTTGGAAATATTGAAGGATAAGTTTCCAGACTATGAAATCGTATGGAATAGCTCTGTTGAACCGGCCCGCAAGGGCTATGCGGGCACCATGTTTTTATACAGGAATTATCTAAAGCCAATCGTTACCTTTCCTGAGATCGGTGCACCGGGTACAATGGATTTTGAAGGAAGAATCATTACATTGGAGTTTGATGATTTCTTCTTAACACAAGTCTATACTCCAAATGCAGGAGATGGTTTAAGCCGTTTAGATGAACGCCAGATTTGGGATATAAAATTTGCTGACTATCTGGAAGAACTGGATAAAGAAAAATATGTTATTGCAGCAGGTGATTTCAATGTGGCACATAAAGAGATTGATTTAGCCCATCCTAATAGCAACCGTAATTCACCCGGATTTACTGATGAGGAGCGTCAAGGCTTCACAAACCTTTTAAAAAGGGGTTTTACAGATACATTCCGGTATATGCACGGGGATGTAACGGGTGCTTATACCTGGTGGGCTCAACGTGCCAGAACAAGCAAAATTAATAATTCCGGCTGGAGAATTGATTATTGGCTGGTTAGCGATAGGATTGCAGATCGGGTACTTAAATCAGAAATGATCGATTCAGGACCGAGACAAGACCACACACCAATATTGCTGGAGATTGATCTGCCCCTATAACCTTTATTGGTAGAGTATTATATAGGCAGTTATCAGTAATCATAATAGTTAACATATTTAATCCATCATCAACCGGATCTAATATCATGGACTGGACTGAATGGGAGGATTATAAGCTCAGTGGGAATTTGGACAGATTGAAGGAGGTATTTCCTCCTTTTGACTTTTTATATGAAAATTTTTCCTGTATGTAATTATATGACATTATATATGAAATACCCCCTATGGTCCATTTTATCAGTTGCTGATAACAAATACTTAACAATAACAAAAAAACTCGTCATTAACCTACTATATTCAACTTGATTGAAATATTTATAAAAATACATGTAAAAAGAGGATATTTATTATAAATGTTGAAAAGGAAATATAAACACTATAATCGAATGAGAATATTGAAATACACTGGTATCAAACCATGAACTGAGGGCTAACTAATTTTTGCGGGGGAATACTAGTTAAGAAGAATAGTATTCATTGAAAGAAACCTTTGGGAGGTCGTTTAGTATATGTATGACTTCTCTAAATAATTAGTCAGTGGCCTTATAAAGATTTATTGATATTTCACGGGAAATATAATATAATTTTTGCATATTATGTCATTTCTGTTAGGCCTAAGGCAAACCGTTAAGTTTCTGGTATTTAGGAAGAAAAGTGAGGAGGATGGAAGGTGGGAAAAAGAGAAAAATTTGCTTCCCGTTTGGGGTTTATTTTGATCTCTGCTGGTTGCTCAATCGGATTAGGTGATGTCTGGCGTTTTCCTTACATCACAGGGCAGTATGGCGGAGGAATATTTGTACTTATTTATCTTATTTTTATTTTTGCACTTGGTTTGCCTATCATGACAATGGAGTTTGCAGTAGGCCGTGCAAGCCAGAAAAGTATTGCTACTTCCTTCAAAGAAATGCAGCGGGAGGGGCAAAAATGGCATTGGATGGGGTATGCAGGAATAGCGGGGAATTATATACTTATGATGTTTTATACCTCCATTGCAGGCTGGATGCTGGCCTATTTCTACAAGTTCCTCATCGGCCAGTTCAACGGGCTAAACGCGGAACAGGTAGGTCAGGTGTTTGATAACCTTATAGCAAATCCGGTAGAAATGACTATTTGGCTGGTAATAACAACCGTATTTTGTTTTGGGGTATGCTCTTTGGGCTTACAGGAGGGCGTTGAAAAAATTACTAAGGTTATGATGGTATTACTGCTTGCCATCATCGTAGTACTGGCAGTTAAATCCATGACACTTCCCAATGCAGAGGAAGGCTTGAAATTCTATCTGCTGCCTGATTTTAACCGCATGCAGGAAAATGGGATTTGGGAGACAATATTTGCTGCCATGAGCCAGGCATTTTTCACCCTAAGTATTGGAATCGGCTCTTTGGCCATATTTGGCAGTTACATAGGCAAAGAGCGTAGCCTTCTCGGAGAATCCATCAACATCGCGTCATTGGATACCGCGATCTCCATTATTGCAGGGCTTATAATTTTCCCAGCCACCTTTTCCTTTGGAGTTGACCCGGGCCAGGGTCCTGGCCTTGTATTTGTAACCCTGCCCAATATCTTCAACTCTATGAGTGCAGGGAGGATCTGGGGTACTCTGTTCTTTATCTTTATGACATTTGCTGCATATTCTACGGTTATTGCCGTATTTGAAAACATAATTTCCTTTGGTATGGATCTCTGGGGCTGGAGTCGTAAGAAAGCTTCCGTTGTTAATACTATCTTAATTATAGTGCTTTCAATACCCTGCGTTTTAGGCTTCAATGTACTAAGTGGATTCAGCCCGTTGGGAGAAGGTACCAACATATTGGATCTGGAGGACTTTATACTCAGCTACAATCTGCTTCCTTTAGGTTCACTGATTTATCTGCTCTTCTGTGTCACTCGCTATGGATGGGGATTTGACAAATACATGGAGGAAGTCAATACAGGTGAGGGTATAAAGCTTTCTCCGGCGTTTAAAGGATACTTGCAATGGGTATTGCCGATTATTATCGTGCTAGTGCTTATCCAAGGATATATAAACTTTTTCAGTTAAGTAGTTATATTTTTATTTCCATTGCTTAGAAAGCAGAAAGGATTCATGCAATTTCATGTCCTTTCTGCCTTTTTATACAAAAATATACCTTAATGAATAATGTTATTCATACGATATATGGTTATACACTTTTTACTTTGTATGATGACGTCACCCTAACCAAAATATCTAGCTTATAACAATAAATAAAAATGTAATTTATCATGGAAGAAATTACAGCAATGGATTTATCAATGCTATCAACAACTTTAAAAAGGGAATTGCTCAGCGAGTTAGTATAATGTTTGCATTTAAAAAGTAGCAATAAAAAGGGCTTGCATATTTTTGCAAACCCTTGTCTCTGGCGGAGAGAGAGGGATTCGAACCCTCGTTACGCTTTTGGCGTAAACACGATTTCCAGTCGTGCACCTTCGGCCATCTCGGTCATCTCTCCATGCTAAGCTATACCAGATAATTGTAATCCAGTATAGCATTATATATAAAACTTAGTGTGTCAATAGAACGAATACCATTCTACTATATTTTATGACGGTTGTCAATATAACGACTT
>DGDX01000009.1:1396-11341 GCA_002385665.1 Firmicutes bacterium UBA3941 | reverse complement strand
CTTCAGCCCATTTCGCCATTTGGTAGTTAGTTCCCGTGGAACTGTAATATATAATAGCTAATTTAACTTTATCCAAAGAAAACACCTCTCTCTAATTATCTGCATTTCCGGCTTTTTGCCCTTACTTAATAGTAAAAGCCTGCCTTCACTATTATATATACCCAATCATGAGAGATTAAATCTACTGAAAATTTTATATTTTCGTGTCGAAGGGAATGTGACAAGGGGACGTTTCGTTTGTCAACTTTTTTGTGACAAACGAAACGTCCCCTTGTCATCTTGTCAGCATTCGTGGACCCAGACCGTCATTTCGCCGGGTTCACGGTTGACCCATGCATAGTAGGGTATAAAGGTGAGTTTGACAGGTTCGTATTCAATGCAGGCGTCAGCCTTATAAAGATCCCCATCCCAGGCCTCCAACCTGGCTTTTTTGCCCTGGGCAGTTATTATGTTGACCCCACCCAAGGCGTCTTCACGGAAGGACATTTCCAGTGGTGAATCCTTGGGAAGTACCATGGTTTGAAGGCCGGGGCCGTTATCCACTTCCTCCAGGCAGTATATTATGGGTCCGGACTGGATGGCCACCTTGCCGGCATTGGCCCTGACAAGGGGGTTGGACCTAACCCTGACAGGCTCCATGGCAAAGTTCATTTCCACCTTGTCCCCATTCTCCCACCTGCGCTTGATTATGGCATAACCGTCTGCCATGACTTCGGCAATATCTATCTCCTGGCCGTTGACGGATATCCTGGCATCACGGCACCCTCCGGGAATCCGAAGGGCTAGATTGAACTCCTTTGAGCCATCCAAATTCACGCTGATTCCAACATTTCCATCCCATGGATAGTCGGTGGTCTGTGTGATACCTATTTTCTCTCCTTCAACATTCATCTCCGCCCTGCTGGCTACATAAAGATGGGTATAGACGGTATTGTCCTTAATGTCATATATATAATGGCCTATGGAAGCCAGGAGCCTTGCAATGTTTGGAGGACAGCAGGCACATGCAAACCATTTTTGACGGACTGGCTTTACATGCTTAAAACCTGCATTCTTTTCGCAGGCTTCCGGATTAACCTCCAAGGGATTGACATAGAAGAATGACTTTCCGTCCAGGGACATACCGCTGATTACCCCGTTATAAAGGGCTCTTTCCATGACATCGGCATAAGAGCCTTTAGGCTCTGCCTTCAACATCCTCTTGGCAAAGAAGACCAGAGCTATGGCTGCACAGGTTTCCCCGTAGACGGTGTCATTGGGGAGATCGTAATCGAAGGTAAAGGATTCGCCAAATACCTGGGAACCCACAGCTCCCGTTATATACATCCTCTTGTACACTATATTGTTCCATAGCCTGCGGCAGACTTCCAACAGTTCTTCGTCCCCGGTCTCCATGGCCACATCCGCCATTCCGGAATACATGTACAGGGCTCTGACGGCATGCCCTACGGCCTCCTTTTGTTCCCTGACGGGCAGATGGGCCTGATCATAATGTCTGCCCATATTCCGATGTCCGGGCCAAAACTCCTTTCTGCCCCTTTTTTCAAACTCTATATCGAAATAATACGGCTGTTTGCCCCTCTCGTCCAAAAAGTATTTTGCGAGTTTTAAGTATTTTCTGTTCCCAGTGGCCTTGTAGAGCCTAACCAGGGCCAGTTCGATCTCCTGATGGCCGGGGTAGCCCTTTTTCTTGCCTTCCTCGGGTCCAAACACAGAGTCTATATGGTCTGCAAACCTGGCCATTATGTCCATAAACTTTCGCTTACCCGTTACTTCATAATAGGCAACGGCGGCCTCTATCATGTGCCCTGCGCAATAGAGCTCATGGCATTCCTCCAGATTGGTCCATCTTTTATCCGGTTCCTTAACAATAAAATAGGTGTTTAAATAGCCGTCCGGTTGCTGGGCTCTACCGATTAGATCGATGACTTGATCTGCCCTTGCTTCTAGTTCCGGATCGGGATAGGTCTCCAGGCTGTATGCTACGGCTTCCAGCCACTTTGCAACGTCGCTGTCCTGAAAGACCATCCCATAGAACTCGCCCTCTTCTTCGCCGGCGGCAATGCGGAAATTACGAATGGCCGCGCTGGGCTCTGCATCTGCTATATTATCGTTCAATGCATCCCATTGATAGGGGATTACCTCATCCCGTATTAGTTTTGTGTAGGTGGACCAGAAGTTGTCATTAATGCTAATGTTGATATCCTTCATACTAGCTTCCCTTCCCTCTGTAGTTTCTATTTCGGTTCCAATTTTTTCTGTTTCCTAAAATCCCTGAATTGGCTTAATTTTACAGAATCGGCTCAATATTGGTCCAATACTGATTTAAGGACTAAATGATTCTATACTCTAAGCCTGTTTCTTAAGCTAAAACCTTAAGCCCATCTTTATGGTTATCCTAAAAAGAATACCTGACTAATACAAGATCTAAATTCAGTAGGCATTGGTAAAATAGTAGGGTAGATGATACTAATACGATGCTAATCATACATAATCCAGTACGCATTGGGAAATGGTCCTATGCAGACTGTTCTCAATGACTAAACATATGCTCCTTTACCGTATAGTTTTCTCCCTTAACAATACCCATCTGCAGGGATTTTCCCCGATAGACAAAGGTAACCCGCCTGCTCTCTTCCGATCTGGTATAAAAGTCCATTTTTACCAGCCTGCCATTACGAAATGTTATATCGGTTACAATCCCGCCTTTTGCGCATAGGCCCTTAATCCGTCCATTGGCAAACTCATCCGGCAGGGCGGGGAGTATCAGTACCTTGTCATCATAGCTTTGCAGGAATAGTTCGGCAATACCCGCACAGGCGCCAAAGTTTCCGTCAATTTGGAAGGGAGGATGGGCGTCGAAAAGATTGGCATAGGTTCCTCCGCCATCGGTATAATTCGTATTCCTTTCACTGACATATCGTAGCTGGCGCTTTAGAAGTTTCAATGCCCGGTTTCCATCATGAAGCCTGGCCCAGGTATTTATCTTCCAGCCAAGGCTCCACCCTGTTCCATCATCCCCGCGAAGATCCAGGGATCTCCTGCAGGCCTCAGCCAGTTCCGGCGTATCCAGCTGGGTTATCTCGGTACCCGGGTGCAGGGGATAGATATGGGAGATATGCCTGTGGTGTGGCTCCGGCTCCCCAAACTCCTCTTCCCATTCCAGGAACTGTCCCTTTGATCCAATCTTGTATGGATAAAGCCTTGGAATCCTGTCCTTTATCGCAGGGATCAATTCATCTTCTATACTCAGGGCTTCGCAGCATTTCAGAAAATTGGAGAATACCTCCTTAACGATAGCGATGGTCATAGTGGCAGTCTTTGAGACCTTGCGTACCTCACCTTCATAGATAAAGGCGTTTTCCGGAGAGGTGGTGGGAGACATGACAAGGTAACCGTTCTCATCCTCTGACAGCATGTCTATATAGAATAGGGCCGCGTCCCTAATAGCCGGATAGGCCTTGTATTTCAGGAACTCCTTGTCCAATGTATATTCATAATGTTCAAAGAGGTGGTGGCATAGCCAGCCCGCTGCCATAGGCCAGAAGGCGTATCCTGCCGTTCCTCTGCCAAAATCACCAACGGGATTAGATAACCTCCATAAATCCGTGTTGTGGTGGGCTGTGAAGCCCCTGGCCCCATAGTGTAGCTTAGCCGTCTTTGCCCCTGTGACCCGCAGTTCATCTATCAGACGGAACAGAGGCTCATGTAATTCTGAGAGATTGCATATTTCCGCCGGCCAGTAATTCATCTCGGTGTTTATGTTCAATGTGTAATTGCTGCTCCAGGGCGGTTGTAACTCCTTATTCCATATCCCCTGTAGGTTGGCCGGTTGGGTGCCCTCTCTGGAACTGGCAATCAACAGATAGCGGCCATATTGGAAGATGAGTTCATACAGGCCCTTATCGTCCTGGGTTTCCTGGAACATCTCCAGTCTTCTATCGGTCGGTATGTCATCCTTGTTATCGGCATCCAGGTCCAGAACAACTCGATTGTATAGTTCCTGATAGTCATCAATGTGACGGACCTTTAAGTCATCAAATGCCTGGCTTTGGATTCTCATATGGTCATCATGGCAGTCCCTTATGTAATCCTTCCCTTCAAGATAGGGCTGTTTGTCAAAGCCGTTAAAGCTGGTACGGATACAAAGCTTTATGACAACGCTATTGGCCGCTTCCACCTGGATACTATGGTCCCTGGCGAAAACCTTACCCCCATCGTTTTCTAAAATAGCTGCGGCCCGAAACCTGATCCCCTTTTTATGATCCTCTTCCTCATAGACAATCGGGTTGTCAGAGCCCCTATAGTTTGGCTCCGCATGGGACGGGCATATTCCATCTAAAAATATGGTATTGTCACCAGTAGTAACAATGGACTTTAGCTGGCTGTCAAAGGAGGCTGAAAAACTGATAGATTGAGGCTTATCCGCAGAAAGCCTTATAACCATGCACTGATCGGGATGGGAAATGAAGGCCTCCCTTTTATAGCAAACTCCCTGGTGTAGGAAGCTTGTAGTGACTATAGCGGTATCGAGGCTTAGTTCCCGGTAATAGTCCGTAACGCTCTCCCTGTTGATGACAGGAAAGTCCAGCCTTAGGTCCCCAAGGGGCATATAGGACTGGGTGTATTGGCCCAGCATATGATCCTCTATATACTCCTCGGCTTCCTTGTACCTGTTTTCTTTTATGAGCGCAAGAGCTTTCGGGTAATGTATCGCAGCATCAGCCACGTTGGTATCCCTGGGATATCCTGACCAAAGGGTGTCCTCATTAAGCATAATCACGTCCCTGTCAGGATTGGAAAAAAGCATTGCTCCTATTCTTCCGTTGCCCAGGGGCAGGGCCTCTACCCATTCTTCAGCCGGCCTGTCGTACCAAAGCCTCATAATCTGTACCTCCACTTTGTTATCTTTTGATTTGCTTGGTGAGAAATTAAACATCTTTTTGTCATCTTTAAAAACGCCTTCTTGTCATAGAATATGACAGACGAAACGTCCCCTTGTCACGCGTATAATTCCTTGCCGACCTTGATGAATTCCTGACACATGGTATCTATGGCCTCCTGGGTATGCCCTGCTCCGACTGGATCAGCGTACCATTGGGGAATGAATCCCCCTTCGGGCCTCCATAAATAACGGAACATGTCACGTACATACCTTTGGATATCATCTTTACTTCCATATGCCATAGTCTTTTGGATATCCACCGGTGCAAAGAAGGTTATGCGTCCGCCAAACTTCTCTCCCAGGGTCCTTAATCCCATATTCTCCTGTTGATCAATCTGGATCACATCCAGGCCTATTTCGATCAGATCCTCCAAAATATCCATAATATAACCGCAACTATGGAGGAGGGTTAACATCCCGGCCTCATGAGCCGCTTTATAGATTCTTTCATACCTGGGCTTCCAGATCTCCCTCCAGATATCCGGCCGTATCATAAGCCGGTCCTGCAGACCCCAATCATCGCAGAAGAAGTATCCGTCAACCCCTTCTTCCGCATACCTTTCTATAGCGTAGAGGTTCATATCAACCAGGATATCCAACAGTTTGCACAGTTCATCCCTGTTCTCATAGATGTCAGCCCATGTGTTCTCAAGACCTCTGATAAAATGAACTCTTTCATATATGGATATCCCTGATCCCAGGAGAAACTTATCCCCTGCCCTCTCTCTGGCTCCTTTTAAGTTTTTCCATCTTGCAGGATCTGTTATATCCGGTATCTTTAGCTTGGGAAAATCGTCCCAGCTCTTAAGGGGAAAATCCTTGACCTCCCCAAGGTTGCTTCTTCCAATGTTACCCCAGACCGCTCCCCATTCATCAATCCCCTTTGAGGGCCTGGCATCAGGGGACGGATCCATGCCTATCCATGCAAAGTCAGTACCGTATCCAGGAGCCAGATCGTAAACCAAACGGTCAGGTCCTTTGAATGTAATTGTTTTTATGACCTGTTCTCTACTACTGTACATAATGTAGCCCCCCTTATCATCTAAACATATTAAGTTATTGCTTTGGAAACTTCAGTACATAGCTTTTAGTGATGCGGATAATTTATAATCATTGGCTTTTTACTTATCGAAACCCGCCACTTATTGAAACTTGTTGCTGATTTAAACTTGTCATCCATTGGAATTTACTACTGGAATTTCACCGCTGGTTGAAGCTTGCTATCCATTGAAACCTACCACTGATTAAAACCAGACAATTTTGGAGTGGAAAGCATCGCTTCTCATTCTTATATAACGATTCTAATGAAATTGTCGACGCTATCTTGAGAGTAATCGATTTTCACCAAATCAAAATCTTTACTTACTCTACTGATGGGGTTGGATGATTCGCCCTTATGAAGGTACAATAATATATTTCTTATTTCAGGCAGAGAAGAAAAATGACTCTTTATTGTCTCTAAGAGGGTCTGTAAGTTGGATGCCAAAAGAGAGCCGACAGGTGCCAGGGGTTTTTCTACGCCCATATGTTTTGTAGTTTTCCCGACCTTTCGTACAAAGCTGGACCAATCCGGAAAATCCCCTTTAAACCATTGGCAAATATAGAATTTCATTACCTCATGTCTGAACTTTTGTTCATCCCGTAACTCCAAAATGCCGTTCTTGTTCTCTGAAGATCCATCCCACTTACTTTCTCCCAGGTAGATGCGTTCTTTCGAAAGAATAATAAAATCAAATTCCCCAAACTGTGCACTCTTCTCGCCTCCACGCCGTCCAAAGCTGGGGCGAAAGAATACCTTGCACCTTGATACATCGCTATTGTCATTCAGTTCCTGCAAAATAGCATGAAGCTTATTCTTTATTGCCCATAGGGTTAAGGCATCCTCGCCATAGCCTATTATCTCCATGATTACCCCCATAAATTTGTTATGAATGGACAACTATTTTGGATTGCCCGGATTTTACTTTGTTCATGACGTTCTTATTGTACGGATTTTTTATATCGCTATGTTTTAATAGGTAACAAAGGAAACGTCTCCATCTCATACAACCATCTTCCGAACTTTTCCCTGAAATATATGACAAACGAAACGTCCCCTTGTCATCAGAAACCTACTCTGGGGATTTCTTCGGGTAGCTGGTCATAGTTCTTGCGCATGCCGGCAGCTACTTCATACAAGATCTTGTTGGTCTCTATAATCTTCTCCACAAACTCCTTATAGGGTTTGTTACAAATATCCACACAGCCTATCTGGAAATTCTCCCCGTCAAACCTTCCCAATGCTGCCTGGTCATTTAAGGTAAAATGGTGAGCACCTACGAAATACTTGCTGGTAGCACCGGTTTCCATATAGTATCGATAGGCTTTCCCGCGTTCCTCCTGGGTAGTAACCCCACATATTCCCGTTGCCGGCAGTCCTCTATCCAAAGCTCCATGATGAAATTCGCCTATCATCACCGGCAGGCCCGTAATCCTTCCTATATTCTCCACGTCATCGTATGGAGTGGTTTTATAGCAGTTGATGGAGAAAACATCAAAATTATCGTAGCCTGCCAACAGGCTTTCATTGGTTATATAGGCGTACCGCATACCCAGGTTCATATGATTGGGATCTACCTTCCTGCAGGCCAGGCTGGGGATCTCCACATATGCACGGATCATTTTCTTTGAGAATTCGTCCAGATCCCGGGAAGCATTATCTGAAAGCTTTGAAGCCTCGCGGATTCCTTTCTTTAGTTCCTCAAAACCGGATAGATTGAGGTTCCATGCCCGGTTAAATTCCTTAATATCCCCATGATAACGCTTTGAAAGAAAATCGATAAGTGTATCCTTTGATTCTAAATCTTCCCTGTTTTCCAGGAGCTCTTCCGCTATATTAAGGTCGTGAATGAAAGCCCATTGGGGTTCGTTCCTGAGAAAATACCCGATCATATAAGGATCTTTATCAAATTGCTTAAGCTGTTGGGCAAATTTATTGGAGTTCTCCTGATATTCACTGCTGAATACGTCCGGAAAATCCCTGAAAACCCTTTTTGTGGTGTCCGGGAAATCCTGTAACGGCCAGACATATGGCATTTTCGCATATTTTATGAATTCGAGGGAGGACCAGTTTCCGATGGTATTAAAACCCCATTCTATAAGCCTGCGTCTGGTTATCTTTGCCCACTTATCCCACCAGTTCTCGCCAAAGACCCTGATCAGATTCGCGATGGCAAAATCAAAATATTCCAGGTCTCCGTCTTTGGTCAGGGCTCCCCTGTATCTACCATCTTCATCGGGGAGCCACGTATGGAGCTTCCTGATTCCGTCGATTCTCCCTGCTACTTCGGGTCTCACACAGTCCAATCCTATACTCTGGAATACATAACCCTCGGGGTCAACCAGCCACCATCGTTCCCCGTCCCACTGGGTTCTAAAGTAACCGGTGCCTTCGAATTTCTTATCCTTCCATCCCCCGTATTCGCTCCAATTGCTAAAAAAGGGAATATCGTCCGGCTTATCAGCCTCCTCCAGGTTTTTCTTAAGCTCATCCAGGTCTTTGGTTTTGCCCGGCCACTCGCGGTTGATGAACTGTCCCATCTCATCCACCAGTTTCACGTCAGGTAGAGGATAATCCGGTTCGACATCGGATAGATAGAAATTAAAGATCTCTACCTTTTGGGGACTAAAGCTCTTCATAGTCCCAATGGCAAACCGGTCTATTTCGTCTATGGAAACCTTGTTACCAAAAACTACGGTCTTTAGCTTGCCGGGGGTCCTGTCTAAGAACATCTTCTGGGAGTTTAACGCTTCAAGGGGGAAGGATAACCTGGTTTTGAGTTCAGGTAACAGCCCCAAGGTCACAGTAAAATCGGCTTCATCCGTGTTATTGTCCTTTTTCCAAAAGGACAAGGTAACACCTACAACCCAGTTCTCATGGTTGATTGCATCAATGACGATATACTTTTTATCTTTCCAATCAATGCCGCCTAAGGATCCTGGCTTGCCACAGATTTGCAGCCTGCCGCCCTCTTTGCCACATATAAGGATAGTGCTGTCCCGGCCATCCAGAACCTCGCAATTGATAGGTGTGAACTGCCTAATATCGAAACTTTTTATCATCTATGCTGTTCCTCCCTGAAATATTTGGTGACTAGCCAAACATCACTTTGCTATAATTAAAGATTTGGAAACAAAGGAAACGTCCCTTTGACATGTATAATATTTGTGACAAAGAATACGTCCCCTTGTCATATATCTTGGCATATCGTGCGTTGCCTTGACATGTGACAAGCGAAACGTCCCTTTGTCATGATATCTTTCCTCTTGCTAACGTTGATACTGCTTCTTGAAAGAAAATATGACAAACGAAACGTCCCCTTGTCATCTTTCCTGTGTTAGAAATGGAGCATGATTCCTTGTTCGACCAGTAAATTCTGTAATACAGAAATATCGTTATCGGCTACAGACTGATTATTTGTGCAGGCCAGGTGGGCAGCGGTGCCGGCTACTTGCCCTGTAAGTGCAGCCACGGGGATGACGCGGGTTACCTCCCAACCATCGCCGCTGGCGCTGACAATCCTACCTGCAGCCAGCATATTTGGGAATTCCTTATTATATAGGCAGCCATAGGGGATTTCATAATGGACATGCCGTTTGCGGAAATCTCCAATGGCACCTATGGAATCCTCATGGTGTTTTTCTTCATCATTAATGGTTAACTCATATTCACCTTGAATATGGCGGGTAGTCCGATATTGGGCCATGCCTGGAATAGTAATTATGTCCCGGTCTTTGGGCGGTTCATCTTTAATTTTATCGAACAACATCTGCTGACCCATCCGTACAAATTCGGTCACATCTTCATTATTTGTACCGGCAAATTTATGTAGCCCTTCAGGATGCCCCACTCCATACAGGTTAGAACCACAAGCCATCCACCTGCGTATCCTAAGGGCATCTTTGGTCTCAGTATATTTTTCTACATCCTTTGGTCCAAATCCATGGGCAACATAACTTAA
>DGDX01000009.1:668-1109 GCA_002385665.1 Firmicutes bacterium UBA3941 | reverse complement strand
ACTATCAGTCCCGTGCATCTGTTTTGCTCCATAATCGGATATGAGGCAATCATATCCAGCCTTACATCAATACCTTCCTTGCTCATAAGGTCGTTAAGGACAAGGGCGAAGATAGTAGGAGAATAATGAGTTGCGTACCTTCGTAACTTGGAGTCCCCTTTCTTTTCTGTTTTCCAATGAGCAGGCAAGTCATCGGGACCGTATTGTATGGACAATAGTAGGAGTTCTTCGGAAATCCCTTTTATAATGTGCCTTCCACTTCCATCGCAAAGGGGTTCGTACCAGCTTATCAGGCCCAAGGTTGCAAGCCCGCCAAGCATAACGCTCTTCTCAATCAGGAGGACCTTGCTACCCAATCTTCTAGCCGCAAGGGCTGCAGCGACTCCCGCGATACCGCCCCCTGCAATAATTATGTCGTATTCCCCTATACCTGTCTCTTAT
>DGDX01000009.1:373-540 GCA_002385665.1 Firmicutes bacterium UBA3941 | reverse complement strand
TAATTATGTCGTATTCCCCTATACAGGGTACTTCTCTGGTTTCAATAAACTTCTCCATTATTCTTCCCACCTTTTGTCTTAATTCCGGATAGTAATAATCAAAATCACTAAAATATGTATTATTCCATTATGCCTTCTTATTCTTATGTTTCTATCGTTGTTACCAT
>DGDX01000009.1:0-151 GCA_002385665.1 Firmicutes bacterium UBA3941 | reverse complement strand
TTCGCTGTAATCCAGCCTTGATGTATTGTTATTGCTTATATAGAATTTAAATAGAATTTTAAAGTGAAGTAATAAGATGACAAGGGAAACGTCCCCTTGTCATCTTTGATCTTTACCTGGTGCTTTTTTTGTAGCGTTCTATTATCTCCAT
>DGDX01000043.1 GCA_002385665.1 Firmicutes bacterium UBA3941 | reverse complement strand
GGAGAGTAGGTCGCTGCCGGATTCCAATATATAAAAGCCTCATGAGGTATTACTCCTGGGGCTTTGTTTTATTATTGGGAGTTACTGGATACTTTTATAAATAAATATTCAATGCTTAGATACTATACCTTTCATTTTCTTTTCAGCTATTTCATATAAAGATGATGAATGGAGCAGCAGATAATAAGATTCAACATTCCCCGCTAAAAAAACATATTGACTTGCTATTGGTGTTGCTATAAACTGGAATTAATTATATGATGTCATGTATGATAATAATGACTTATTGGGGGGAGAAACATGCGGGGTCGTACTTTTATAGGCATATTGTTCATTGCACTGGGAATAGGATTCTTACTGGATAGAATGGATATAATCTCATTTTCAACCTTGATATCTACATATTGGCCTGCCATATTGATCCTGATAGGGGCAAGTCAGCTCTTTTCCAGGGGGCATTCTTCAGTATCCGGACTTATTCTAATATTTATAGGCCTTTTCTTTCTCTTGAGAAAGCTTGATATATTGCCTGCTGATATTAGTAAATACTTTTGGCCGTCCTTGTTAATACTTCTTGGTATAGTTGTTATCTTTGGAAGACCAAGAAATACTGGGATACCCGTATCAAGAGAAGATATATTAAACCATTTTGTTATCTTTTCGGGTTTGGAAAACAGATGTGTATCCCAGGATTTTAAAGGTGGAAACGCTACCGCTATATTTGGTAGTATAGATCTGGACTTACGGGACGCGGATCTGAGGGATGAAGGTGCATTTTTGGATTTGACTACCGTATTCGGGGGCATCAGCATAAAGGTTCCGGATCGGTGGAAGGTGGCTGTAACGGGTACACCTCTATTTGGTGGATGGGAGAATAAAACAAGGAAACCAAGTGATACTTCCCAAAATCAACCTGAATTAAAGATTAGATGTTTTGCCATGTTTGGAGGTATTGAAATTAAAAATTAGTCTGTTAATCGCTTAGAAGTGCATCTATTGTTGTAAACTCATAGCCTTGCTCCTTTAGGATTTCGATAATCCGGGGCAGGGCTTTCGTTGTCTCAAAACGCCAGTCCTTTCCCCCTGCACAATGCAATAAAATTATGGCTCCGGGATAAACAGAACTTATGACCTTATTCTGGATCTCCTCAGATTCTGAACCGGTCCAATCCAAGGAATCTATGGACCAGCTGATAACCACATAACCCTTTTCTCCGATCTGTTCAATTTGAGACGGGGTCAAGAGCCCATATGGGGGACGATAATAGGAGGGCACGGGTAAGTCCACGCAATCCTCCAGGGCTTGTTGGGCGGATGTAACCTCCGCCAGAAATTCCGAATCCGTTAGCAGGGTGGGTCGCAGGTGGGACCAGCTGTGGTTTGCAATTTGGTGCCCTTCATCAATCATCCTCCTTATTATATGGGGATAGCGTTTTACTTCCTGTCCTATAAGGAAAAAAGTAGCCGTAATCTTGTTTTCCTTTAAAATATCGAGTATTTTTGGTGTAGTTCTGCCATCAGGACCGTCATCAAAGGTTAATGCTACCCTTTTCTTATTGGTGGACTGGTCCATTTTAAAGAGATCAGGATATCTTTCCTGTAAAACCCTGGCCTTTCTATAATATTTCTCATCCGGTGGTAAATTTTCATCCACTTCCCGATCCTTATCTTCTTGGGGCACTTCTACGGGGTCATTGGCAAAACTATTATTGGAGTGGCTCTTGTTTATATCGGTAGCTGAAAATTCATTGTTAGTAATCTCAGGGATCCTGTACTGCATGTCTTCAGGATTTCTCGCTTTATTTTCCCGGGCCGAAATGATTCCCAAGGTAATTCCAAGTAGTAAGAATATCACAGCTGATAATATCTTTAGTTTTTTATTGGAGCTCAATTAATTTCCCCCTTTTCAACAGATGATTTGATTTATGCCCTTATAGTCTCACCAATCTTTTTAAAATAATAAGCTGGTTTAAAAATAGGTTCCCTCCCTAAAGATAGGCAAAGAATCCATCCGATAATTTGGCCCCAAAGGGATTGGATTATGCTTTTAAAGATTCGGATAAAATATTTGAAAAAAGAGTTGACAAACAGAATAAAATAATATATTATAATATTACGATATAACGATTACAATATAGGGGGATTTAGAATGAGTAAAAATATTGTATCTTTGAATCAAAGTAATTTTAGAAATGAAGTGCTAAACAGCAAAAACCCTGTCCTGATTGATTTTTATGCCGATTGGTGTGCTCCCTGCAGGATGATGTCTCCTATCCTGGATCAGGTAGCAAAGGAGTACGAGGGGAAGGCCACCGTTGCTAAGCTGGACGTAGATGCAAACAACGCCCTGGCTGCACAATTTGGGGTGATGAGTATACCAACCCTGGTATTCTTTAAAGACGGTAAAGAGGTTAAACGTGTCATTGGAGTGCGTCCCAAGTCAGAACTGACCCGTACTTTGGATATGATGATTGGATAAAACAGCTGGATGGATAGATGTAAGAGAAAAGTACCTAAAAGCGATACCGGCTGTCCTATGGCAGCCGGTATAAATATATATAAAAGGAGGTCAAAAAACAACTAGTATCCAAATTTAATTAATCCTGAAAGGATTGTTAATAATTTATCATATCCCTTAAATCCATTATACTAATAATCGTATAAATTTCAACAACTTTCGATAAATTCAGCATTATATATAAACAAAACTGTCCTTTTTTAGAATTATTGTATAGATAACCAATGCTAATTAAATGATTTCCTATAATTGAGTTTCCTATTCTTAAATCAAAAAAACATTTGGAACATAAATATATGACGCGGCTCTTGCATATCTGGGATAATATAGTATAATATTAGGCAAGAATTAAATCATTGATCGGCAATGAAGGGAAATAGTAGATAAGTCAAGGTTCCCAAGAGAACCGGTGGCAGGTGTGAACCGGTGAACCCCTTTATCGAATCCATCCCAGAGCTACAGGCCGAATTATAGTAAGCTATGTCGTCGTCGAGGCGTTATCTCGTTATCAGAGTGGGGGATATTTATCCCCAATTAGGGTGGCAACGCGGGTTTCTCGTCCCTTTTATAGGGAACGGGAATTTTTTATTTTTGTTAACTTTTTGGAGGTGTGTCATGTTAGATCCCAGATTTATAAGAGATAATATAGATCTAGTAAGAGAAGGGTTGAATAAGCGAAAAGAGGATATTGATCTTGATAAGTTCTTGTTGCTGGATAAGAAGAGAAGGGAATATATCGCCCAAACAGAACAGCTAAAGAGCAGAAGAAACGCCGTGACTCAGGATATAGCCAAATTAAAGCGGGAGAAACAGGATGCCAACCATCTAATAAAGGAGATGCAGGAGGTATCCAAAACCATTAAGGAATTGGATGATAAGGTAAGGGAGGTACAGAATGAACTGGATGAGTTCCTGTTAACCATACCCAATATTCCACACTCTTCAGTTCCTACAGGAGAAACCGATGAGAACAATGAGACGGTAAGGGAATGGGGGCAACCCACAACCTTTGATTTCGAACCAAAGGCCCATTGGGATATAGGTGAGGGATTGGGTATATTGGATTTTTCCACGGCTGGCAAGGTTACAGGGGCCAGGTTTACCTTCTACAAGGGGTATGGGGCCAGGTTGGAGAGGGCATTGATCAATTTTATGATGGATCTTCATACAACCGAGCACGGATATACAGAGGTATTCCCCCCGTTTATGGTCCATAGGAGAAGCATGGTTGGAACCGGTCAATTGCCCAAGTTCGAAGAGGATGCTTTCAGGGTAGCGGATACGGAATATTTTTTA
>DGDX01000086.1:3898-5426 GCA_002385665.1 Firmicutes bacterium UBA3941 | reverse complement strand
AACACTACCGTTACTGCCTAAAACGTTCCCAAATCGCACCGCCACAAACTCGGTTCTGCTATGCTTGTCCAAAGCCTGTATAATCATCTCAGCAATACGCTTGGTGGCCCCCATGATATTGGTAGGATTAACAGCCTTATCAGTAGATATAAGAACAAAACGCTTAGTCCCATACTTGTCCGCACATTCGGCGGTATTCAAGGTTCCAAAAACGTTGTTTTTCACTGCCTCAGCAGGATTATCCTCCATTAAAGGTACATGCTTATGGGCAGCTGCGTGAAATACTACCCCTGGCCTATATTCATCAAATATGGATTCCATTCTTGCCCGCTCCCGAACCGAAGCAATTATGACTCTTTGATCCAGGTTTGGATATTCTCTCTTCAGCTCCTGTTGTAGCTCATAGGCACCATTTTCATAAATATCGAGAATCAACAGCTTTTTAGGATCCTGTTTTGCTATCTGCCTGCAAAGCTCCGAGCCTATTGACCCACCTCCACCTGTAACCAGTACCACTTCGTCATGAAGATATTCGGATATCTCATCCAGATTTACCTTAACCGGCTCTCTGCCCAACAAGTCCTCAATCTTTATATCTCTAATATTATGGATTGATACCTTACCATCAATTAATTCCAAAACGTTTGGTAGGGTTCTTAACTTACATTTCGTCCCCTTACATATCTCTATTATCTCCCTTAGCTGAGCCTTAGTAGCAGAGGGTATTGTGATCAATATTTCATCTATTCTCTTTTCTCTGGCCAGGCTGGGTATGGCTTCCCTTCCTCCCAGGATGGGAACCCCTTTTATCCGTGATTTGTGCTTTGAGGGATTGTCATCTATTGCCACAATGGGTTTCATCTGCATCTCCGGATGACTTTGAAGTTCTCTGATCACCATAGCCCCGGCTTCACCGGCTCCTACTATCATAATCCTGCGATAATCCCTAATAAATAAGCGAGTGAGTATAGCTTTATATCTTTTTGTCGCCCTATATAAAAGCCTATTGAGGCCTGTTAGCCCCACTATCATGAAACCGTATAACATATATACACCAAAAGGCACCCTAAATCTTAAAAATCTAAAGCTAAGATAGGCACCCCCACAGGCTACTAAACAGGCGAATCCAATCATAAACATCTCACCTAGGCTGGCATACTTCCAGAGACTATTGTACAGCTGAAAGATATAAAACGAGCCGATAGCTATTGCAGATGCGATTAACATCATAATCCATAGATTAATCCTATATCGCTGGGGTATCACACCCTCGTGTTGTATAAGAAAGGCCAGAACCAAGGATATATTTACACAAAATAGATCCAGAATTATAAAACCTAATTTTTTCCTCGCAACATTCATTGTTTGCACCCCCATACACAAAAAAGGGTATAGTACGTCCTGTCCCGGCGCTATTCCGTTACTATATCCATAAAAAGTTTAACATCCCTTAGACTACACTGCGCCGAAACAGCAATATAATCAACGGGGATTCTGAGTAATAAGCAATTAAAATATTAGGTAAAAA
>DGDX01000086.1:2897-3660 GCA_002385665.1 Firmicutes bacterium UBA3941 | reverse complement strand
ATTGACATTTATTTGAAATTCCCATGCCTGAAAATACTTCCTAATCGGGTTTTCCCATAATAATTAAGTCCTATAGCAATTTAGTCCCTAATTACTATGGTAAAAATATGTTGAAATATGTATAATAATGATGGTGCCGGAAATGTATAATATTATACGTGATGGCAATAATATATTATCGTATTATCAGACTACAAAGGAGCTTCAGCGTATGTCTCTCGCCAGTGGACTTAAAAAATTGTTTGGGAAACGCGATAGATTCGCACCACCCAATGAATTTCGACTCAATCACAAGGAAAAGGAAAGTGTAATTGTATTTTTTAGTTTACTAGGCTGTATTATAATAATCTTTACATTATTGATTGCTTTATATTAGATTTTATAAGCCAGTAAGGGAAAAAACATCAATAACTGTAACATTATAAAAAGTCCTGGAATATGTCTCCATATTCCGGGACTTTTTCATTATTATCATTCTTCATCCGGTGTATCTGCGCCTGCATCGTCACTCTCGTCGATGTCTTCATCCACCTCTATCCTGGGCAAGGTTACAACGGCTAATACCTCATCCAGGGGAGTAATGGCGGTTATTCGGGAATCAAGCTTGATATCCGACATGGTAACAGTATCTCCGGCCTCACTCTCGCCAACTTCTACACTTATTGATTCGGGAATTATATTTGCCGGACCGGAGACCTCGATCTCAAAGAGGTAAACCTCCAGTAACAGTCCTCTGCCCTCTACTTCTTCCCTGCCCTCAAAG
>DGDX01000086.1:0-2643 GCA_002385665.1 Firmicutes bacterium UBA3941 | reverse complement strand
GTTTCCTTTTATGGGATCTCTTTGGATTTCCTTTATAAGGACATGTTTCTCCTCATCTCCCAGCATTATAGACATCCTGGGGTTCATCCCCTGGCTTCTTAAAACCTTGTTTAATTCCAGTTCATTAAATTTAATGGGCATGCCGTCCTTGACGCCTGTCCCATATATAACCCCAGGGATAAATCCTTTATCCCTTACCTTTCGAGCAGTCTCGTCTCTCACATCAGCTCTAAGGATGGTTTCTGACATACTATTACCTCCAATTTAGATGATTAACCCAATCTAATATTTTACTACTGTCGTACTATGCAAATCATATAGGCTTTTTTTATAAAAGTCAAATATAGGCCATAAAATGGTAAAGGTGAATTACCTATCCTATGATCCTAGCCATCTGATCCAGCTTTACCTCCATATCTGCCACCAGTTTAAACTGGGTACGGGTACGATCCAGGTTATGTCCCGGTCTGAGGATCCTAAAATATGTATCCCCGTTAAGATGATCTGTCAGGAATCTGATGCCACATTCGTAGGTCATCAGCTTTGCGGAAAATGGCATATATTCAAGCTCTGTACGTGTTAGACTGTCTCCGGCAGTTTCCAGATAGCCCCTGGTGAATTGCTCATAGAGCCCAAGATCCATCCATACCTTGGATAGATCCCTTTCATCCTCGGCAGCAGGGTTTGCTCCAAAACGTATGGAATCTCCAAAGTCATAAAGGGATAGGCCGGGCATTACAGTATCCAGATCGATAACGCATATACCTTCCCCTGTCTTATCATCGATCATTACATTGTTGAACTTGGTATCGTTGTGAGTTACCCTTAAGGGCAACTCTCCCTTTTCTAGAAGATCTACCAGTATAGGCGTATCATCTGCCCTCTTTAGTGCAAACTCAATCTCTTCTTTTACATCCTTGGCCCGGTTCATGACATCCTTCTCTACAGCATCTACAAAGGCATCGAACCGCATCTTGGTGTTATGAAAGTTAGGTATGGTTTCATGCAGATTTTCTACAGGATAATCGCTTAGCAGTCTCTGGAAGTTTCCAAAAGCCTTTCCCGCCTTATAAAAATGCTCCTTATTCTCTACCGTTTGATAGGTTCTTGCCCCATCAATAAACAGATAACCTCTCCAATAATTGCCATCTTCACTCCTATGAAGGTATCCCCCTTCGTTTGTGGGAATCAGGTTTAATGTCTCCCGCAGGGGATCACCCCCCGCCTTGATTATTTTCTCCCTCATATGCCGGGTTATCCCTATAATGTTTTCCATTACCTTTTCGGGCTCTTTGAATACATTGTGATTTATCCTCTGCAATATATATCGCTGGCTTACGCCACTGCCTTTGTCATAATAGACTATGTATGTATCGTTTATATGGCCGGAGATGTTGGGTTCGGCTTTCCGGAACACGCCCCTAAATTGAAAATTTCCGGCAATCTTTCCTATATCGTATCCCTTCTCCATTTCCATGGCTCAACCCTCCATTAACCTATTTGGGTATACCCCTTGCTTTATCATCTGCCTTACAGCCTCTTCTATAACTGGCTTATCCTCCCTGTAGGTAACACCATACCAGCGCTCACTGGAAGGCAAAACCTTCACCTTTACCTTGTTGTCTTTAAGTAGATCTCCTATTAAGTTGGGAAGAAAAAATTCCGCGGTTTCTATATTGTCCCTGTTGTCCTTCAAAAATTTAATAAATCCCGCTTCCAAATTTTCAAAAATACTGGGTACAAAACCCCACATATTCATAGAGACGATACTTTCCTGGCTAATTGTTATCCAGTCCCCATTACCGTCCTCATACTTTACTGAATCAGGGAACTTCATAATCTTTGTATGCTCTCTTATCTCTTCCAAATAGCCTTGAGAATTAACCTTGCATACACCCCTTGCCACGTGACCATGCTCCGTTAAAGTATTCTTCAGGATAAAACCTGCCATAGCATAATTATGGTTTTCTCCCTCTTCAAGGCTCACGAGATAGTTGTAGAGAGCTTCAAAAGATGATCTGCCATAAAAATCATCTGCGTTTATAACAACAAAGGGGCCCTCGATTTGTCCCCTACAGGAAAGCACCGCGTGACCTGTCCCCCAGGGCCTCTGTCTGTTTTCAGGCCTTTCAAAACCCTGGGGCAGATCATCAAGGGATTGAAAAACATAGGCGGTTTCTACCTTATCTTCAATCCTCTTCCCTATAACATTCCTAAAAATATCATAATTCTCCTCTTTGATAATGAATACTACCTTGTTAAATCCTGCCTTCAGTGCGTCGTATATGGAATAATCCATGATTATTTCCCCATTGGGGCCAATAGGATCGATCTGCTTCAATCCTCCATACCTGCTTCCCATTCCAGCTGCCATAATAACCAGTGCAGGCTTTGTCATCAGTAATCCTCCTCCATCCCCTACGAAAGTTAATGTTCATCCCCATAACCATCAGGATTGTTATATTGCCATCGCCATGAGTCACGGGCCATCTCTTCAAGTCCCCTTGTAGCCCGCCAATTAAGCTCTTTAGCTGCCTTTGTAGGATCAGCATAGCATACGGCGATATCTCCTGGCCTTCTCCCGACAATTTTATAGGGAATCGGCTTTCCTGTTGCCTTTTCAAAAGCATCGACCATCTCCAG
>DGDX01000039.1:10199-10446 GCA_002385665.1 Firmicutes bacterium UBA3941 | reverse complement strand
ATAAGATCAACAACACTATAGGACAGGTGCTCCTGGCAAAGCGTTTGGGCAAAAAAAGAATTATAGCGGAAACAGGGGCAGGCCAGCATGGAGTAGCTACAGCCACTGCTTGTGCCTTATTTGATATGGAATGCATCATCTACATGGGCGAGGTGGATACCCAGAGACAGCAGCTAAACGTCTTTAGAATGGAACTGTTGGGTGCCAAGGTCGTTGCCGTTAAAGACGGGTTGAGGACCTTAAAAGA
>DGDX01000039.1:5724-9858 GCA_002385665.1 Firmicutes bacterium UBA3941 | reverse complement strand
TTGTTTGCACCCTTCTATGATGATAAGGATGTAAAAATGATAGGGGTAGAACCCGCAGGAAAGGGCTTAAGCCCGGGTATGCATGCAGCATCCCTGACCCTGGGCAAACCCGGAATCATCCACGGATTCAAGTGCTATGTACTCCAGGACGAGAAGGGAGAAATCCTTCCCGTACATTCCATATCCGCCGGACTTGATTACCCGGGAGTAGGTCCGGAACACAGCTACTATAAGGATTCCGGAAGGGCGGAGTATGTAACTATTACGGATCAGGAGGCGCTGGAGGCCTTCTTTGAACTATCCAAACTGGAGGGAATCATCCCAGCCCTGGAAAGCGCGCATGCGGTAGCTTACGCCATAAAGTTAGCCGGAAAGCTTTCCCCGGATCAGAAGATAGTAGTCAACCTATCAGGACGCGGGGATAAGGATGTCGCCCAGGTGTCTGAAATGGTTAAGAATAAAGCAATAGCTATAAGCTTTTGATCCAAGTATATTAATTAAATTTGTCCAGATAAATAGGAAAATTATAGATATAAAGGCAGACCTCTATCCAAGGGCCTGCCTTTTTTGTATAAAAGTCCAAGAGTTTATTCCCAGATACTAGTATAATGCCATAGATTACTGTATAATAAATATAGCAGGATATTCTATCATAGGAGTTATTACTTGGGTTATTTATGAGAATAGTTTAGAAAGGAGTTTTATAAATGCCGGATTTTGCTATGTACCTATTGGTTATAATAGCCATCATCGTATTTCTATCCATATTCTTTACCTTTGTTCCCGTTGGTTTATGGATATCTGCCCTGGCCGCAGGCGTAAAGATCGGAATCTTCAACCTGGTGGGAATGAGGCTAAGGAGGGTGGTTCCGTCCAGGATAGTGAACCCCATGATAAAGGCTACAAAAGCTGGGTTGGACATACCGATCAATAAGCTTGAAGCCCATTATCTGGCCGGGGGTAATGTAGACCGAGTGGTCAATTCACTTATTGCCGCCCAGAGGGCCGATATTCCCCTGGTATTTGAACGGGCTGCAGCCATTGACCTGGCTGGGAGAAACGTATTGGAAGCCGTACAGATGAGCGTTAACCCCAAAGTTATTGAGACCCCCAACGTTGCCGCCGTTGCCAAGGACGGAATAGAAGTTATTGCCAAAGCTCGTGTGACTGTAAGGGCCAATATCGACAGGCTGGTGGGTGGAGCCGGTGAAGAGACCATAATCGCCAGGGTTGGTGAAGGTATAGTCACCACCATAGGTTCTTCAGAATCCCACAAGGAAGTACTTGAAAACCCTGATAAGATCTCCGAAACCGTACTGGGCAAGAGCCTACATGCAGGAACAGCCTTTGAAATCCTATCCATAGATATAGCGGATGTGGACGTAGGAAGAAATATTGGTGCCCAGCTTCAGACTGACCAGGCTGAGGCCGATAAGCGTATTGCTCAGGCTAAGGCGGAGGAGAGAAGGGCCATGGCTGTAGCCAGGGAGCAGGAGATGATCGCCGCAGTCCAGGAAATGAGAGCCAAGGTAGTAGAAGCCGAGGCCGAGATTCCAAGGGCTATATCAGCAGCCTTCAGAGAGGGTAAATTAGGAGTTATGGATTATTATAATATGCAGAACGTAATCTCAGACACCAAGATGAGAGAGTCCATATCCAGGGTAAGTGATCCCTCTGCTCAGACCGACGATAAAACGACATGATAAATCGATATGGGTGGCCAAGTGCCACCCTTTTTTTATTTATATAGAACAGCCAATAGCCATTACCGGCATATGCTTGACTGGTACAAGGCGTCAATTATCTGTTGGGCAGAAGTCGGCTGGCAACATTGAGTTAGATTTATATTGGTAGGTGGCATTATCCTAAATATTTTGGCATTTATAAAACTGATTTAATACTCAATGCTCACAATATATGTTCAAAAACATTCTATTCAATGTGTTTGACCACTAAATCAATAATCGGGATTCATGAAAATTTAAAGGGAAAGGTACTTTTTACTAATACTGAATTAATAAATTGTTTATAGATTGGACATATTTTCGTGTTAAAATTGTGGGTATGAGGTGATATAGGTATGACCCAAACAAGGAGAGTACAGAAAAGAAAACAGAAAGCAAAGTCAAATAAACATATATTTAAATCCATAATTCTGGTGGGGATAGCCGTCCTGTTGGTAGCCGGCTTTTTTGGTGCAGGGGCAGTGAAATCCATCATTGAAGCAGCTCCACCCCTGGATGTAGGGAAAATAGAAGAACTGAGCCAGACTACCTTCTTTTACGATCAGGATGGTGAGCCTATAACCGAGTACTTCGGCTTTGAAAACCGGGTATGGGCGACCCTGGACGAGATCCCTATAAAGCTCCAGCAGGCCTTTATTGCCATCGAGGATAAGCGCTTTTATGAGCATAAGGGTATGGATCTTATCAGGTTGGGCGGTGCCGTTATAAATAACCTTAAGGGTGGCCATATACAAGGGGCCAGCACAATAACCCAACAACTGGTGAAAACCCTTTATTTGACCCCGGAGAGGAGCTACACACGGAAAATCCAGGAGGCCTACCTGGCCAGGAAACTGGAAAAGGAATTCTCCAAGGATGAGATATTGGAAGCCTATCTGAACACCATCAATTTCGAAGAGGGAAACTATGGAGTTAAGGCCGCCTCCAAGGATTATTTTGGGAAGGAAGACATGAATGACCTGACCTTGAAGGAGATGGCGGTTTTGGCGGGGCTGGTCAGGAATCCTGCATCCTATAATCCCCGAAGGAATTATCATGGGAGTGAAGACAGAAGGCATATAACAGAAGAACGTGCTGATTTGGTCCTTAAGGCCATGTTGGAAAACGGTTATATAACTGAGGAGGAATACGAGGAGGCCAGGAATGAGGAACTCCATGTTGTAAAGGAGGCCACCAGGCTTAAACTCTATGAGATGGCCCCCTTTATCGAATATGCCATCTATGAGGTAAGGGATGCCATAATTAAGTTGAAGGGATGGCAGGACGATAAGAATGGTCGGCAAAAGGCCGATGAGTTCATATATTCCAACGGATTAAAGATCTATACAACTCTGGACAAGAATATTCAGAAGACGGTGGAGGACACCCTCTACAATTGGGACGGGTATCCGGATTTAGAGGATGACGATAATCCGCTTCCCCAACCTCAGGCTGCTGCGGTGGTTATGGACAACAAGGGACATATAAAGGCAGTTGTAGGGGGACGCACACCTCCCACCAACAAGAGGGAACTTAACAGGGCAATAACGCCGGTTATGATGGGATCTACCATAAAGCCCGTGGCAGTTTTCGGGCCTGCTCTGGAGGAGGGAAAGTCACCTGCGACCATATACCACAATATCCCGGTTAAGATCCAAGGCTGGGATGCCAATCAGGATTTTCCCAAAAACTATGGAGGCGGGGGCTATACCGGACCCACTACCATGAGATACGGACTTATAAGATCCCTGAATGTAGTGGCTGCCCAAACCCTGACCTATGATGTAGGGTTTGAGCGATCCAAGACATACCTGGAAAGTTTGGGAATAGACCCGTCCCATATCCAGGTTAATGGATCCGGCCTGGCCCTGGGGACATCCTCCATTACACCTGTTGAACTGGCAGGGGCATACAGTGCCATAGCCAACGGTGGAATCTACAACGAACCCATATCGGTTTTAAAGGTGGTTGATCGAGACGGGAAAACCATAATCGACAGAACCGAGAACAGGGTACAAAGGAAGGTATTTAGCGAATCAACATCATGGATGTTGGTTGACATGATGAAGGATGCAGTGAAGTCCGGGACAGGTAAGAATGCCCAAATCCCCGGAATGACAGTTGCAGGGAAAACTGGCACCAACTCCGATTACAAGGGTGTGGCTTTTGCAGGCTTTACCCCTTATTATACGGGTGTGGTCTGGATTGGACATGACGAAGGAAAATCCTTGGGCAGCAGTGTCCAGGGAAGCAAATATGCAGCGCCCTTATGGCAGGCCTTTATGGCAAAGATCCATGAGGATGCAGGCCTTGAGGATAGGGATATACTATCCAAAGGTCCCGAGGAATTGGGATTGGTTCAAAAAAGGGTGTGCAAGATATCCGGAAAACTGGCAGGACAGGACTGTCC
>DGDX01000039.1:3393-5569 GCA_002385665.1 Firmicutes bacterium UBA3941 | reverse complement strand
AGCTATCATGTTTGCGCAGAATCGGGGAAACTGCCTGGTCCCTATTGCCCGGAGGAATCCATATCCACAAAATCAGTCTATTTCCTGGAAGCGGATTCACCATATTGGCAGCTATCACGGGATGAGATAAGAAAATGGATACCCAGGGCCTATTTTGACTTTAACAGCCTGTGGGAAATCAATAGCTTGGATTATAATAATCCGGAGCATGTAAAGTACTTCTGTGATATTCATACACAACCACCCTTGCCTGATCCGGGTGAGATATGGGATGATTCATTGGATAAGTTGAAGGAGTTCTTTGAAGGGCTCATCCCCGGCAATAATAATGAAAACAACCAGAACCAGGGGAACCCTAACGAAGGCGTTGAAGGTGAAAATGACCACAACGAAGACAATCACTACGATGACTTCGAAGATGAATATGAGCCGGATGAAACGGATTTTAACTAGGAATACCAGAATGCCCTTGGGTTAATCCCTCATACCCAAGGGCATTCCATTTTGCAATTTATCGGCATTAAACTTGCAGAAATCTTGACATACCCCTATAAGGGGCATATAATTAAGACTATATTAATATTTTATTAAGTTAAAATTTCATAATCATGGATTCTTTATTGCCATTCTATATGATGATCTATCAAAGCAAAATCAGCCAAATCATCTGACTTTGTGTAGAACAATGTATTTTAAGAAACATATAGATCAATGAATATGTTTTACTACACCCGGATACCATTATAGATGGTTTGAAGTAAACATATGGGTAATGTTTATTGGAATCATGGCGAATAATATTGGTTATGGAATTTTTAGATTCGGAGGAAATGATATGGCCAAAGGATACAATCCTTATCAGGAAATGTTGGAAGTTTTAGATCAGGCTGCAAAAAAGTTGGGGCTGGAAGAGAAGGACTATGTTCAGCTGAAGTACCCTGAAAGGGAAGTGAAGGTAGCTATCCCTGTAGAGATGGATGACGGTTCCATTCAGGTTTTTGAAGGTTACAGGGTACAGCATTCCAGTGTCAGGGGCCCCTATAAGGGCGGTATACGCTATCACCAGAACGTTGATATGGACGAGGTAAAGGCGTTGGCAGCCTGGATGAGCTTTAAGTGCGCAGTGGTAGACATACCCTATGGAGGCGGTAAAGGTGGAGTTACCGTAGATGCCACCAAGCTGTCAAAGAAGGAGTTGGAGAGGCTTACCAGAAAGTATGCTGCCCTGCTCTATCCGGTGATTGGACCGGAAATCGACATCCCTGCTCCCGATGTTAATACCAACGCGGAGGTAATGGGATGGTTTATGGATACATACAGCACCCTGAGGGGACACCTGTCACCCGGGGTGGTAACGGGCAAACCCGTTCCCATCGGCGGCTCACTTGGCAGGGGTGAGGCTACAGGCCGTGGGGTTATGCTTATGGTCAGAGAGATCTGCAAGAAGCTGCACCTGCCCTTAAAAGGTGCCAAAGTTGCAGTCCAGGGCGCCGGCAACGTAGGTGGAACAGCTGCCAGACTCCTTCACAGGGAAGGATGCAAGGTAGTTGCCCTAAGCGACGTATCAGGGGGAATTTACTCAGAAGACGGCCTTGATATGGATGAAATAATGGACTTCTTAACTGCCCAGCGCGGTCGATTGCTCAAGGATTACGATGCTCCCAATTTGACCAGGATTTCTAATGAAGAGCTTCTGACCCAGGATGTGGATATTCTGATTCCCGCTGCTCTGGAGAACCAGATAACGGAGGAAATTGCCCCTCATATTAAGGCCAGAATCGTGGTTGAAGGTGCCAACGGCCCGACTACCGTAGGCGGGGATAGGGTACTTGAGGAGAAGGGTGTAGTGGTTGTACCGGATATTCTCGCCAATTCCGGTGGAGTGACCGTATCCTATTTTGAATGGGTACAGAACCTCCAGTCCTTCAGATGGGAAGAAGAGGAGATTAACAACAGGCTGGAAAACATTATGATCAAGGCCTTTAATGAGGTCTGGAATAAAGCTGTGGAAGCCGAAACCACCCTGAGGATGGGGGCTTATATGGTAGCAGTGGATAGGATAGTTACCGCCAGCAAGATGAGGGGATTATCCTAATACTGTATAAACTAAATATCTGTGAAAGAATGTAAAAAGGGGAGTGTCCTTATCGGACATCTCCCTTTTATTCATAAATTA
>DGDX01000039.1:0-3157 GCA_002385665.1 Firmicutes bacterium UBA3941 | reverse complement strand
TGCTATTTTACTGCCAGAGCATGGACTATAAACCTGGCGTCCTTTTCCTCATAGGTGCAGGTGGCCAAGGTGAGCATTTGGCTATTTTCTGCAAATTCAACGTCTGAGGGGTGAAGGGATTTTCCTTTGACCTCAGTAAAATATCTTTCGTACTCTTCTTTATCATGGAAGGAAAGCGCCAGATCCACATTACTTGCCCTGGATATATACACTGAGAATATTATATATTCCGTGACCTTATCTCCCATATCCAGGTAGATGCTGGTATTATCCTCATAGAAATCCCTTTTCTTATACCTCATAAGGTCCTTGAACATGGTACCATCCTTCATATGATGACCGTAAATAATTATATTTTCATCCTCAAGAGGATCATTTCTGTAATCCATAAAGATGGCACCGTGTCTGTCAATATTGCCCAACAGATTGTGGTTAAGATAATAGTCATTGTCCTTTCCTTTGACTACGGGATAACCTATCTTGGTATCGGGAATGGTTATCCAGCCTATTATGTCCGGATTTATTTCCCTTAACCTGTCAACCCTTGAATTGCCGCCGTGATTATCACTATGGCTTTTCGCATCATCAGAACTTTGAGGATTTTCCTTGTCCTCCTGGGCTTCACTATTGGCCACATCCTCATAATAGATTCCTGCCATATCCCTATATAGGCCCTTGGTGTCCTGGGCACTTATAAGGTATTGGCCGATTTGGTACAAGGATAGGATCAATATGACTATAGAGATTATGAGGATGAGAGTTCTCATGGAAACCTCCAACCGGGACTAAGGATGGTGTCATGGCATAATTTGGTTACGGCTAAGATAATTATACCAGCACTGCAACGGGTTTACCACACCATTTTTCCCTTAATAGGGGCTTTTCTATCTTGCCGGTAGGATTTCGGGGCACCTTGTCGAAGATAATCTTGCGCGGTCTTTTATATCTGGGCAGGGCCTCGCAGAATTCCAGTACGGCGGATTCATTTAGCTGTCGTCCGTTTTTGAGCTCTACAATGGCTATGGGTATCTCCCCCAGCCGTTTGTCCGGCATACCTATGACAGCGGCATCCTTTATATCCTGGTGTTCCTGGAGAAAATCCTCAATCTCAACAGGGAATATATTTTCTCCACCGGAAATAATGATATCCTTTTTTCTATCCACCAAATAGATAAAGCCTTCAGAGTCTTGGCGGGCCATATCTCCGGTATGAAGCCACCCGTTCTTCAGGACCCTCTTGGTTTCCTCTTCATTGTTATAATAACCCTTCATAACCCCGGGCCCCTTGACCAGGAGTTCCCCTGTCCGGCCGGGAGGCAGTACATTCCCTTTGTCATCAACGATTTTAGCCTGCCAGTTAAAACCGGGCTTTCCTATGGCACCAACCTTATGGATATTATCCATACCCAGGTGAACACAGCCGGGTCCCGTAGATTCGCTTAGACCGTAATTGGTATCGTAGGCCTGATTGGGAAAGTATTTCCTCCATCTCTTAATCAGGCTGGGAGGCACCGGTTGGGCTCCTATATGCATCAGTCGCCATTGGTCCAACTTGTAGTCACCTAAGTCTACTTGCCCGGATTCAATGGCTTCCAGGATATCCTGGGCCCAGGGCACCAGCAGCCATACAATGGTTGCCTGCTCCTCGCTGACCGCTTCCAATATATATTCAGGCTTTACACCTTTTAGAATAACCGCTTTGGACCCCACCATAAGACTGCCTAACCAATGCATCTTTGCACCTGTATGATAGAGGGGTGGAATACAGAGAAAGTTATCCTCATGAGTTTGGAGGTGGTGGTGACTCTCTGTTATACAGGCTGAGACCAAATTGGAATGGGTAAGTAGTATGGGCTTAGGTATACCCGTGGTGCCGGAGGTAAAATACAGGGCCGCATCCTCGTCATCGGTAATATCAATGTTGGGTGAATCAACAGGAGCATCCTTGATTATATCGAAGAAATTGGGTATGCCGGGGAGCTGTTTATCCCCAAGGAAAAATGCGTGTTGTAGCCCATGGATCTCGTCCACTATATCTTTAACCCGCTCTTCAAATTCCGGTCCAAAGATGAGGACTTTTGCCCCCGCCGTCTCCAGACATTTTTTTATTTCATCGGCTGTAAACCTGAAATTAAGGGGTACTGCCAAGGCACCGGTTTTTAGGATACCAAAATATATGGGTAGCCATTCCAGGCAATTCATCATTAAGATGGCAACCTTATCGTTTTTCTTTATACCATGGGATATTAAGGCGTTGGCTAATTGGTTGGACAGGTTATCAAATTCCAGCCAAGTGATTTCCCGGCGAATCCCCAGGGCAGGATCCCTTTCTATCAGACTCGTTTTATTTGGATAGACTTTCGCGTTCATGGAAAGCATTTTCGTGATAGGCATAAAAAATCCTCCGTTCTACCATTCTACTATTGTGGATCACTCAGTCATCTACTGTACTACCTTCCTACTTTCAGGTATAATTACTAATAACATTTATACTGGAGTTGAGACTTAGTGAAAAATATATCAACTATATATAAGTATATTGTATGGAGAATCTAAACCTGTGTCAAGGGTATATCCCAATAATATTGGCTGACTATTGTATACAGAGGGAGGTAGCAATTATGGAAAAACAGTATCATATAGATCTGGATGATAGTCATGGCGCTAAGTATGCCATACTGCCAGGAGATCCGGGAAGGGTAGAGGAGATAGCGGGGTACCTTGAAAACCCCAGGTTCCTCACTGCTAAAAGGGAATACACCAGCTGGATTGGTCAGCTGGACGGAGAAAAGGTACTGGTAACATCTACCGGCATTGGGGGACCCTCTGCATCTATAGCTGTTGAGGAATTGTTCAGGACAGGAGTCAGGACCTTTATCAGGGTAGGAACCTGTGGCGGGATGCAGCTTGATGTAGTGGGCGGAGATTTGGTCATAGCAACGGGATCCATCAGAAATGAAGGGACCACCAGGGAGTATGTGCCTATAGAATTTCCCGCGGTTGCAGACTTCCAGGTTCTACAGGCCTTGGTACAGGCGGCAGAAAGGTTGGGATACGTCTACCATACCGGGGTAGTGCAATCCAAGGATTCCTTTTACGGCCAGCATAGCCCGGATAAGATGCCGGTGGGATATGAGCTGATAAACAAGTGGGAGGC
>DGDX01000010.1:939-9364 GCA_002385665.1 Firmicutes bacterium UBA3941 | reverse complement strand
GTGAAAAGTGAAAAGGGAGCTATAAGGGTTGATGCCATCAGGGATCTAAGAAAGGATATAGGCATTAAGCCCTACCAGGGCTCAAGAAAGATATACATCATAGAAGATGGGGAAACTATGAACCAACACGCACAGAATGCTTTTTTAAAGACCCTGGAGGAGCCCCCGGAACACGCTGTCATTATGATATTGGCCAACAATTTGACCGGTTTGTTCCCCACCATCATATCCAGATGCCAGCAGATTAGGGTGCCAAGCTTATCAACAAATGAGGTGGCACAGATCATTGAAAGTAAAACACAGATGCCCAGGGACGAAGCCCTTGTGTACGGAAAGCTATCGCAAGGGATCCCAGGCATAGGTCTTAAGCTGGCCAAATCCGATCAATACCGGAAGTTGAGGGAGGAATCCCTGTCAATATTGAATAAATTAGCAAATAGTACCCTGGTGGAAGCCATGGGTTATATAGATTTCTTTTTGGATAATAGGGATAATATTGCTGAAATATTGGATATTATGGAGCTTTGGATGAGAGACGTTCTGGTAGTGAAGCAGGGTGGTTGCAGGGATGTAATCATTAGTATGGATAAAATATCCCAGCTGGAGTCCTTGGCAAAGAACTTTACAATCCCTGCTATACAAGGTATCATAGGGAATATGGAAGATAGCAAAAAGATGTTAAAATCCCATGCAAACTTTCAATTGACCATTGAAAATATGCTGATGAAAATTCAAGGAAGTGGTAAGCATGCAGGAGGTAGTAGGAGTACGGTTTAAAAAAGCCGGTAAAATATATTATTTTAGTCCTGATAATATAGAGTTGGAAAAAGGACAATGGGCTATAGTCGAAACCTCCAGGGGTATCGAATATGGAGAGATTGTAGTAGGTCCTAAGCTTGTTCCGGAAGAGGACATTGTATCACCCTTAAAGAAGGTAATCAGGCGGGCCACGGAGGAGGACGCCCAAAAAGTAAGGGAAAATAAGGCAAAAGAGAAGGAAGCCTTTGATATATGTGTAGAAAAGATAAGGGAACACAACCTGCCCATGAAGTTGGTGGATGTGGAATATACTTTTGATAACAGTAAGGCTATTTTCTATTTTACCGCAGACGGTAGGGTAGATTTTAGGGAGCTGGTTAAAGATCTGGCCTCCATCTTTAGAACTCGGATAGAGCTGAGACAGATAGGGGTAAGGGACGAAGCCAAGATGATAGGAGGTTTAGGTCCCTGTGGAAGGCCCTTATGCTGTAAGAGTTTTTTAGGTGAATTTGAGCCGGTATCCATAAAGATGGCCAAGGAACAGAATTTATCTCTAAACCCTACCAAAATATCGGGTATATGCGGCCGACTCATGTGTTGCCTAAAGTACGAGCAGGGCTATTATGAAGAGATACGAAAGCGTATGCCCAGAGTTAACAGTGAAGTCATCACCCCTCAAGGCCCTGGGACGGTTATCAGTACCAATGCCCTTACCGGGATAGTCAAAACTAAGATAGTTCAAAGCGATGGGACACCGGCCGTCCTTGATTTTGCCCTTGACGAGATAAAGCAAATGGAAGGGGCAAATCACGAGGATAATGACGAAGATTTAATGGATTTGGATGACGAATTAGCTCCCTTACTGGATGAATAGCAAATTGGAACGCCGTATGTTAAAAATTTGGTAAAAAGTCTTGCTTTTTTGCGACAGGGTGATAGAATAGTAGAGGTGTTATTTGTGGCACTTTATGTTAGGGGTTCTAAGGCGAGGAGGTGACTTAATATGGCTTATTTTATCAATGATGAGTGTATTGCATGCGGGGCTTGTGAAGCAGAATGCCCAACAGAAGCTATATCACCGGGGGACATCTATGTAATTGATGCGGATACATGCATTGATTGTGGCGCTTGTGCCGATGTTTGTCCAGTGGATGCACCCCAGCCGGCATAATACATAGGGACTTATAGATATTATCGTGTATAGGCTGTTAACGAATTAACGTTAACAGCTTTTCTTTTTCCCCAAAATGACAATTAGCTTAATCTTCTTTTACTGGTTCATTAAATACAGGATAACAACGGTAATGCGCTATTGATAAGCGGATGACTTCATTGAAAAGGAGCGATCAATAGCTATCGCCCGTATATATTTGACTAATAGAACGTGTTAACTTATTATATATGGGTATAGAATGATTATCACGTGCATTATAAATGGACAAACAAGGTAAAACTGTTCCATTCAATACTATAGTAATTAAGTCCTATATTATAGCGAAAATGCATTATTTCGTATTTTGGGCAGGAATTCGTAAAAAAATATCGAATGAATTATAGTACGGCTAATATTATGTATAGTAGTATATTCTATAAATAAAGGGTGGTTTTAATGTTTAGGAGGTTCCTGGCAGCTATAGTAGGCATCATGGTTTGTATCAACCTGTTATGGGTTCCACCGATACAGGGGGCAGGTGATAATAGCCTGATCCGGGTAAAATTGGCATCTATGGGTTCACCCAAGAGCGTAAATGTCTATGTAAACGGTAACTATGGAGTACCCCAAATTGACAAGAATAACATTCTGGCCAAGGGAAACTATACAGTACGCGTTGAATCGGGAAAATTGGTTTTGGATGATAAGACCGGTTCTAAAACCGTATCAACGACTTTAGGTAGTAGCTTTACCTTTAAGAGATATAGGGGGGCGAGTTCCAATTATATCAAGATCGGGAACTATAACTACCAGGGAGATATGCAGGTACGTTTGAACGGTAGTTCGATAGAGCTTATTAATCATGTTCATCTGGAGACTTATCTCTATGGGGTAGTCCCTTACGAAGTCAGTAACAGCTGGCCTATTGAATTACAAAAAGCGCAGGCTGTGGCAGCTCGTACATATGCTGTAAGCAAAAGGAAACCTAGTTCTGCCTATGATGTGGTAGATACGACCACTGATCAGGTGTATAGGGGCTATAATGGGAACTATAAAAATTCAATAAAAGCCGTTGATGATACCTTCGGGCAGGTATTGAAGTATGGCAGCAGCTATGCCGGCACTTACTATTCTGCCTCCAACGGTGGTATGATCGAGTCCACTAAAAACCTATGGGGATCGGATTTGGCCTATAGCAAGGTGAAGGAGGATCCCTATGATTTGAGGAATGAGAGCAATCCTTATCGCAGCTGGACCGTAACTTACAAGAAAAAGCCTGTTGATTCCGGTCTCCTGTCCAGGCTGAAATTTCAAGATGCTCTGAAGAACAAGGGCTTGAAAGAGTCGGACATAGAGAACCTCGAGATAAAGGAATTTAGCTTTGAATATAACAGCAGTACCAGAGCAGATAAGGGTAAGGTTGTCCTGTCGATGAATAAAAAGCAGGATCCCCCTGAGGACGAAACACCCCCCGAAGAAATAGAACCGCCCGAGGAGATACTCATAACCTTTAACCTGACCAAGGGGAATATCCGTTCTATCCTTGATTTGAGGAGTCTCTTATTTAAAGTAGAGGATAAGGGAGACAGCTTTGTCTTTAAAGGCAGCGGCTGGGGCCATGGAATAGGCATGAGCCAATATGGGGCCCAGCAAATGGCCAAGGAAGGAAAGAGTTATAAGGAAATTCTCGACTTCTATTATCCCGGCACCAAGTTGACGGATCTTGGTATTGAATCAGATAAGGGAGGAGATCCGATGCCGGATCCAAAGACGGATCCGAAGCCTGATCCCGATCCAGATCCGGATCCAAATCCCGGGAACGAAACAAAACAACAATTTGGCAGGGTTAATGTATCCACCAGCCTTAATGTACGGCAGGGTGCAGGAACCAGTTATAAGAAGATAGGTAGCCTCTACAAGGGTGACAGGGTAGAGATTCTTGATCGAAGCGGTGCCTGGTACAAGATTAAAAAGGGCAGCCTTCAGGGATATGTCCATGGTGATTACATTGTATTGGAAGACAACGGGCAATCATCCCCTCCGCCTGCATCAGGACAGGATCCAAAACCGGGCAAAACAGATCCGGCTCCGCCGCCCTCCGATGAGAAGCGTTATGGTAGGGTGACGGCATCGGCCCTCAACGTTAGGAGCGGGCCCAGCACTAAAAATCATATTGTAGGTATGGTAGTCAAAGGGACGAAGCTCACTATACTGGCTACCCAAGGAGATTGGTATAGGATAAGCTTCAATGGCAAGGATGGCTATGTACATGCCAATTATGTAAAACTCGAAACTTCGGACAACACAACACCGCCACCGTCCAATAATGTAATAGGCAAGGCAACGGTAACGGCGTCCAGCTTGAACGTAAGGAATGGAGCTAGTACCAGCAACAAGAAAATAGGCAGCCTGGCCAAGGGTAAACAGGTAGAACTACTGGAAAAGGTGGGCGCCTGGTACAAGATAAAGTATGGAAGTGGTATCGGATACGTCCATGGGAACTATTTAAAGCTTAACAGCTCAGGTACGACAAATCCGACACCTCCATCAACACCGCCACCGTCCAATAATGTAATAGGTAAGGCAACGGTAACGGCATCCAGTCTTAACGTAAGGAATGGAGCTAGTACCAGCAACAAGAAAATAGGCAGCCTGGCCAAGGGTAAACAGGTAGAACTACTGGAAAAGGTAGGCGCCTGGTATAAGATTAAGTACGGAAGTGGTACGGGCTATGTCCATGGGGATTACCTAAAGCTAATCTCCGGTAGTGAAAGTAACAGGGGAACAGAACAGCGTACGGGGACTGTAACCGCATCATCTCTGAATGTACGAACCGGCCCGGGAACAAAATATTCCAGAGTGGGATTGTTGTATCGCGGAGCCAAGGTAACCATCACAGGCGAGAGCGGTTCCTGGTACCAGATTAAGAGTGGTTCTCTAAGCGGCTATGTATCCAAATCCTACATCAAGTTATAACAAAACCGAAATAAAAAGGCTTCTACGGTATAAACTACCGTAGAAGCCTTTACTGTTTCTTGTACTTATTCTGTAACCTTATTATATAAGAAATCATGCAATAGCTTTGTGTTGGTATCTAAATCCGGTACATAGACTGCCATGCCCCTGATAGTTTGGCTCTTGTAGGTATTTTTGGCCGGAACCCTGTACTGGTAAATCTTTTTATCCTTCATTGTCAGTACGCTGGTTCCCAGGCTTATAATATCGGATACAGGAATATTGGTGTCGGTATAGGGAATGAGTGAGGCAACCAGGTCCGGTAACTTCATTGGATTTATGGATTTCATCTTGTTAAACATCTGAATCATTACCCTTCTCTGCCTTTCGGTACGTTCCGAATCACCGTCTCCCACTTTTCTTATTCTGGAATAGGCTACGGCCTGCTTGCCGTCCAAGGTTTGAACACCTGCCTGGGTTAGATGAGGGGATTTCCTTTTTTGCTTATCCAATTCATTAAGTTGGGTTATGACAGAATTGATATGTTTGATCTCCTTCTGTTTAACATCTATCTCAACACCGCCTATAGCGTTAATGATTTCTTCCAAGCCAAAAAAGTCCACACTCACATACCGGGTTATGTCCAGGTTAAAATTCTGGTTAATGGTTTTCATAGCCAGCATTGGTCCTCCAAAGGAATAAGCGGCATTGATCCTGTTATCCCTCCTGTCGGGTATGGGGACATACAGGTCCCTCATAACGGAGGCCAGCTTTAGTTGGCCGTTTTTCTTGTCTACAGTAGCTATCATAATGGCGTCCGAGCGGCCGTTCTCATTGCGATTGCGCCTGTCAGTACCAAGTAAAAGGATATTTATGACCTTGGTGTCACCCTCTAAAGGAGCTTCTTCCGGTATACCAAAATCTTCGGGATCCTCATCCCATGCAACTGGATTATTACCGGCTATAAGCCCATCCACGTTTGACAGTGCATCTATAATTCTGTATATATAACCTCCAATTCCTACGAGGATAATCAGCAATACAGCCAATACCCCCACTAACACCTTTTTCATAATAATTCCTCCATCTAGTTCAGCCTTGTAGTCTTTTATAAATTCTCTATATTAGTCTGTTTCGACGAAATTATACCCGCTACTTGTAGAAGTAGGGGTTACATCCATCTCGTTATATTATTCTACAAAAACCTACACCCGTCAATAGATTGTAATACTCTTAATAATAATATAATAATATCTAGTATATGAGTTAACATCTTGTACTGGTTCATTAGTTTGTTGTATACACCTGGTAATGGCCATTGAACGCTTCTTCCGTCATTTGCTTATTAATAGTCCATTATCATTGTTGTTACGCAAACTATATCAGTTAACCTTACAGGCAGCTTCCCGATATAATGTGGAAACTGCCGGTATAAACCATCCTTTTATAAATCGCTGGATCACAAATAGCCTTATATGTAATCTTGTGTTATAATTTCAAAAAGCGATTTGGAAGGTTGGGGCAGACTTGATGAATGAAATAAACTGGACGGATAAGGCTAAAAGATACACATGGATACTGCCCATAATTTGGATGGGGGTTATATTTATCCTGTCCCATCAGTCGGGGGAGGAATCTACAGGGCTCAGCGGAGGTATAACTGGATTTATATTAAAATTTACGAAGGATATCGGTCTTGAGCTGGACGAGATGCGATTTCATAGTATGATTCGGGTGATGGGACACTTTACCGAATACTTTATATTGGGCAAGCTGTGGCATATAACCCTCCGATTCCGGAATATACCACCATATCAGGCAGCCATAACTGCATTTTCCATTTCCCTGGGCTATGCGGTTTTTGATGAGATCCACCAATACTTTATACCCGGAAGGGCATGTGAAATTGGTGATATCTTGGTAGATGCTGCGGGGGCAGGTGTGGCAAGTATACTGGGGTGGCTGACAGGGCTACCGGAAACAAAAAAGTAGTTTAATAAACATGTCTAATTGGGTATAACTTAAGTTATAACATCGTTTTGGTGGGAAAGGGAGAATATATGAATTATATACTGTTTTTTATTACCGTTTTCCTGCAAGGGCTGGCATCCTTTCTATCTCCTTGTGTTTTGCCTTTGATACCGGCTTATCTTACCTATATGACCGGGCAATCCATAGAGATCATGGAAAGGGACAGGAAGGCCCATCGGGCTCTGGTATTCAATTCTTTGGCCTTTATTCTGGGATTTTCCCTGGTTTTTGTCTTATTGGGTATAATAGCTACTTCCTTGGGCAGATTTTTACAGGCCAACAAGGACATTATCAGAAGGACCAGTGGGATTCTTATAATATTCTTCGGTCTGTTCCATGCAGGCCTCATACCCGTAAGATTCTTAAACTATGAAAGAAGGTTGAATATAAAAAGAAGTCATCCTGGCCTGGTATCCTCCTTTTTGATCGGTGTGGGATTTAGTTTTGGCTGGTCTCCTTGCATCGGACCTATTTTGACATCTGTTTATATAATGGCCAGCCAGGCCGAGACCCTGTTTATGGGAACGATGCTACTGGCGGTATATGCTATAGGCTTGGGATTACCTTTCTTTCTAATGGCGGCGGGATTGAAATATTTCTCGAAATATATCCAAAGGCTAAACATGCATATGGATAAGGTAAAGGTTATAAGCGGCATCCTGTTGATAATAGTCGGTATAATGATCTATTTTAATGCCTTCTATTATCTGATTCCATGATATGTTTTTTTATAATTTACCTATTACCTGGATAATAAACAAGTACAAGGAACTGGCTTATATATTATAGAAAATACATGTTTTAGGACACAATAAAATGATAAATATAGTTTTATAATTAAAGTCTTTTGTGCAACAATTCTAGAATAGTCAAGAAAGAGTAGGTGCAAAGAATGAAGAAAACAACTAGGTTGGCATTAATCCTGGCAACATCCCTTATTTTGGTATTGGTGATAGCTGCCTGTCAGCAAGATAATGCAAAAGTACCCGAAAGTGATGGTATAACTGAAGTACCTGAAAGTGATGGTATAACTCTTGAAGAAAACATAGATTACGTAAAGAGAAACAAGCAGTCTGTGGATTTTGAATTGGAGGATCTGAATGGGAATAAGGTAAGGCTCTCCGATTATAAGGGACAGATAGTCTTTTTAAGCTTTTGGAGTACCTGGTGTCCCTCCTGCAGAAAGCAGATGCCCTACTTTGAGGCGATTCATCAGCAATATGGAGATAAGGGCGTAAAAATACTGGCTGTCAGCTCTACCCAAGTGGAACTGCAAGGGGGAAACGATAGCGACAGGGCCAGAAATCAGGTAAAATCCTTTATAGATGACGGCGGTTTTACCCTTCCCATCCCATTGGACCCTGATAGTGAGGTATTGGGAGAATATAATAAAATATATCCGGTGATAGGGATTCCCACCACCTATATGATTGACAGGGAAGGAATTATCCGTTATGTTTTACCTGGAGCCTTCCAGGATGAAGAGCATATCAAGGCTTTTATTGCACTATTTGATCAGGAATGATA
>DGDX01000010.1:0-651 GCA_002385665.1 Firmicutes bacterium UBA3941 | reverse complement strand
ACATGAAAGGGTAGATGATCTGGATTTTAAGGGGCTTAAGATTATCCAGGATCCCAATATGTTCTGTTTTGGTATGGATGCGGTACTCCTATCCCACTTTGCAAAGGCCCGCCCCGGTGAAAGGGTGGTGGATTTAGGGACCGGCACCGGGGTTATACCCATCCTGATGTCGGGAAGGAGCAGGGATACTTACTTTTATGGGGTAGAAATACAGGCCCCCATGGCGGATATGGCCAGACGCAGCGTTCTGCTGAATAACTTGGAGGACAGAATCCAGATTATAGAGGGGGACCTAAAAGAGTCTCCCGATTATTTAGGGTTGGGGAAGTATCAGCTGGTGACCGCCAATCCGCCCTATAAAAAGATGGGTACTGGTATGATAAACCCCAATAATGCCAAGGCCGTGGCCCGCCATGAACTAAAATGTAACCTGGATGATGTCTTAAGGGTAGCTTCCAGGTTATTGGCCTGGGGTGGACGCTTATCCATGGTCCATAGGCCCAATAGGATGATTGAGATTCTGACCGGTATGAGGCATCACGGCCTGGAACCCAAAGTGATTCGCTTGGTCTATCCCAGCCTTAGAAAGCCACCCAATATGCTGCTCATAGAGGCAGTCCTGGGAGGAAAACAACATCTTACATGGATGCC
>DGDX01000090.1:675-20804 GCA_002385665.1 Firmicutes bacterium UBA3941 | reverse complement strand
ACTATCTTTATTTTGGTGCCTTTTGGAATATACTGCCCATCCGCTATAATATCCATTTTTATACCATCAAAATCCCCTGTCCCTGAGGGTCGAAGATTAGTTGTGGATACACCCACCCTACCTACCATATCTTCATAGCTTTTACTGCTGGTATAACCCTCATCCTTTGAAGCTCTAGTACGGAGAAATAACAGCCTTGACAATCTTCCGTTTCTAATGGCTGATCTGTATAACAACACCACCATTATTACAATAAATACGAATACCAAGAAAATTACTACCGCCAATTGACCTGATGTTAAAACAGAAGATCCTACTACAATCCCTGCAATTAGGGACACGATACCTGCTATACCCGCAACGCCAAAGCCTGGCATGATTAGTTCCAGAATCATCAATATACCGCCGAATATGAACAAGGCGATCATAAACCAAATATCATTTGCTGGCATTCTACCACCCTCCCCCATTTAGATAAAGGTCCAATAATAATATATCATACATCTATGGGGTTTACCAACTGTTATTAGTCCAAAATTAAATTGGGGTTTGCAATATGCGTCGCAAACCCCAAATGATATATACATCAGCTTTAGCTTGATTAACCCTTATATACTGATATTCTCTTCCAGAATCTTGATAAGTAGCTTAACTCCATTATCCATATCCCCAGCATCTATTGTTTCACTGTCACTGTGGACATACCTACAGGGAATGGAGAGTACACCAGAGGGAACCCCACTACGAGAAAGGTGAATAGCACCAGAATCCGTTCCCCCATATTCTAGTATCTCCAGCTGATATGGAATGCCATGTTTCTGGGCTGTAGTTATCATTAATTCCTTAACTTTGGGATGCGCAAGTACCGATGCATCCTTAATTTTAATAGCAGGACCATCACCCAATGATACCGCCATGGGTTTACACTTGGGGGTATCGCCTGTAGCGGTGACGTCAACTGCAATAGCTAGATCAGGTTCCAAGGCGTAAGCCGACGTTTTCGCCCCCCTCAGACCCAACTCCTCTTGTACAGTAAATACAAAATACAGATCATTGGGGGAATCTCCGATACTCTTTATGGTCTTAACTAAAAGAGCACATCCAGCCCTATCGTCCATAGCCCCCCCAATATATTTTCCGTTACTAGCACTAAACAAGGAATGATATACTGCTACATCGCCTATCTGGACTAAACGCTCGGCTTCTTCCCGGTCAGAGGCTCCTATATCTATGTACATCTTGGAAAGGGTGATATCCTTCCAGCTGTTCAGTTCGGTTTCATAGCCTATTACCCCAACTGTCCCGTTTTTAAACACTACTCTACGGCAGATAGAATTGGCTACGGATATACCCCCAAGATTCGCAAACCTTAAGAAACCTTTATCATCGATATGAGTAACCATCAGCCCGATTTGATCCATATGTGCTGCCAGCATAATTCTTTTACCGTCTCCAGTACCCTTCTTTACCGCTATGAGGTTACCCATGACATCAACATCAATTTCATCTACATAGGATTCTATCTCTTCGCGAATGGCCTCACTTACCAATTCCTCATTACCTGAGGGACCATAAATTCCTGATAGTTTTTGGATCAAGTCTATCATAAACTCTCACATCCTTCTAAGAATTCTTTAACCAACCTAACAGTGTTATCCAGATCCTTTAAATCCATTACCGATGAAGGTGAATGAATATAGCGGCAAGGTACCGATATGACAGCGGTCATTGCACCAGCTCGGGATCTTTGGATTTCGCCTGCATCATTGCCACCGGTTATACCTTCTTTAATCTGATAGGGTATGCCAGCATTCTTGGCGCACTCAATCAAAAAGGAGACCATCCTTTTATTGCTGTAAGAGGCTAGATCAGCAATGGATATGGCAGGCCCATCACCCATTCTGGTAGTATGCCTGTGAGGCTCAACTTTCGGGACATCTGAACATGTAGTTCCTTCCACAACCAACCCGATATCCGGTTGTATATGGTATGCAGCTACCTTTGCTCCTCTGAGTCCCACTTCCTCCTGGACTGTAAAACAGGCATATAAATCAAAGGGATAATTGCCTTTTAGGGATTCTATGAGGGTAAAGCATCCAACTCTATCATCAAGTGCCTTGCTCTTTACTCTACCATCCCCAAAATAGACCAAGTCACTGTCAAAAACAGCATAATCTCCCAGACTTACCAGCTTTTCTGCCTCTTCTTTACTCCTGGCCCCTATATCGATATACATATGTTTAGCCTTAACGGCATTTTTACGCTCCGAAGGTTCTTGAAGATGTATGGCTTTTATCCCCATTACTCCGGGAACTCCCTTGTCTCCAATTTTTACCCTTTTGGAGGGAAGAATTCTTGAATCTATAGAGCCAACAGTTGCAAACTTTAACATTCCATTGTCTTCAATCCTGGTAATAATGAATCCTACCTCATCCATATGAGCACAGAGCATTACTTTGCGTTTGGGATTGGTACCTTTCTTGTAACCTATTACATTACCCATCCTGTCTATATGTACTTCGTCAACCAAAGGTGTAATCTCATCAATTATGACTTTTCTGATATCCCCTTCATCGCCTGAAACCCCTCTGGCACTGGTTAATCGTCTCAATAAGTCAGACATTCTTCCCATCCCTCCTTCATAGACGCTATAAATAGAGCAGTCAGTCTGGATGCCTTCCTAATATTCTCCATATTCAAGGTTTCAACAGTGGTATGCATGTATCTTAATGGGAGCTCGATCAATACCGTAGGAACACCTTCACGTGAGACCTGAATCGACCTGGCATCCGTACCCGTTAGACCGGGTTCGACCTCTATCAAGTATCCTATTTCATTATCATCCGCTACATTCATTAGTCTTTCTGTTAATTTTGGATGCATGTTTGGTCCTACAGCGATGACCGGACCCTTGTCCATGGCATGGGTTTCATCTTTTGGTGCGTCTGGGGTGTCACCATGAGTGACATCTATAGCGATACCTATATCCGGATCAACGCTATAGGTACTGATGATGGCGCCCCTGGTACCTACCTCCTCCTGAGAGGTCGCCACGAAATAAACTTCCCCTGAAAAGACTAGCTTATCCAATTCCTTCATAGTTTCAAGCATCATAACCACGCCTGCCCTATCGTCTATGGATTTGCCACATACCATATTACCGCCTAGGCTTATCAGTGGACTCTTGAAAGTAATTAAATCTCCAATTGTGACTTTCTTTTTAATATCATCCGGATGAAGCCCGACATCAATCATCATCTCATCCATTGGGACGGCTTTTTCAGTCTCCCCCTTTTCCTGTAGATGAGGAGGCTTTGCACCTATAACACCGTACAACCTTTCCTTGCCATGGATAATCACTTCCTGGGATAGAAGAATCCTTTGATCTACACCACCTATATTAGTGAAACTAATAAATCCTTTGTCATCGATGTCCTTTACCATCAGACCGATCTCATCCAGGTGAGCAGCCAGCATTATCCTGGGTCCCTTCTGTCCTACATTGCCGATTTTTTTGCCGTACACGTTAAAAAAGGCGTCACGGCGTACTTCATGACAATAGGGTTTAAACGCATCCATTATTACCCTGGAGATCTCATCCTCATACCCCGAAACACCCGGGATATCAATCAACTCTTTTAAAAACGCTTTGGCATCCATTTAATCACTCCTCCAATATCATGTAGGGTGGCCTCACTTTTTGCGACCATTAGAAACTATTTTACCCCCTTACCAATAGGATATGACCGCCTCGGGGTAAAAACGTAGTCGCCTTTTGAATAGCTTTATAATAATCGGTTTGGTGATGAACTTTTACATTACCCATTTTTTTCTCCACTGCAGCTTCCATCTCGTTCATATTACTGTTTGAAAAATAATCATGGATTATAATACAATGGCCACCGTGCTGACCTATGATATCACCCAACCTTTTATATTTATCAATATCCTTGGATTCATCCATACACAGGACAGTAACTATACCATCCCGATCTTCCAGGCTTTCAAACACTTTCTCGATCTCATCCAGATCAGAATCTAAGATATCCTTTACCAGTATGCTGTTTACAAATCCTAACTGTTCTACTAGTCCGGGCATATCCTTAAAAGCCTCTATTCCCTTAACAACATCATCCAGATCCAAACCTTCGGCCAGTCCCCAGCCGGCAGCAGCTAAGGCGTTATAGACATTATGTATACCTGGAATGCTTAGCTTAACCTTCCTTTTTCCCTTCGGGGTTATCAATAAAAAACTACTTGATTCGGGGAAAAGTTCCAGGTCCCGGGCGGTAATATCTGCTTCATTGAACAAACCGTAACCTACACTACTGTCACGTATCAAATGAAACGCGTAGAAATCGTCTACATTGACGACAACAGGACTTTGAGTGGTCTTTAGGTGATCGATCAGAGTTTTTCTCATCTCAAAATAGTGATAATCAGCCTTTTGGTTTTGAAAATAAGTGTATAAGTCGGTATAAATAATACCATCAAACCATATATGGCTGAATCTGTCTTCCGCGATACCGGTATAGGTACATTCAATTATACCCCAGTGGACCCCCTCTTTCACGGCCCTGTGTAAGAACTCGTTCATATTAAGAGGGTTCATACCTCCAGAATATTCATTCCACGAGTGGTCGCCTACTTGACAATAATCAATACCTAGCATAACCCCTGGAATACCTGCTACGTTTAAGATGGATTTTATCATCCAACCGACTGTAGTCTTTCCATGTGAACCAGTAATACCGACCAAGCTCATATTCTGGGATGGATTATTGTAAAAATTCCTGGATACTGCGGAAAGAAAACGTTTGTGGTGATATGTCCTAATAAAGGTAATGTTGTTTTTCGGTATTTCATTATCACTTCCAATGACAATGGCTATGGCACCGTTTTGAATGGCTTGTTCTATGGCCTGTTCGTAGGACATTTCTAGTTTTTCCGCAACATAAATATACAGATATCCTTTTTTTACATCCCTTGGATGTAGGGCTATACCTTTCACGTCAATTCTCCTACGACCAACTATTTCAAAAACAGGGGTGCTGGCCAGCAATTCCCTAAGTATCATTCGCTTCATCCTTCCAATTTATTTAACATCATTGAGTCCACACAGCCCATAAGAAGGTCAAAACTATAATTCCAGGCAGTTGCCTGATTCTCCATCAATCAAGTATAGTATACTACTTTCCTATATGCTTTACAAGATAAGGTAATAACAGCAAAATAAATAGCCCTTAGAACTATATTTATCCCAGGGCTATCTTTAAAACACAAAAATTATCCTCCTGTGCAAGTTCATAATCTTAGGTAATGAGCTATTGATTAGCGGATGATTTCATTGATTTAGCTAAGAAAACTTGGCTTATGAAATGCAGAAAAGCCGTAGCTTTAAGCAGGACGCTTAAAGCCGCTTCCTTCCGGCAAGACGCCGGATAGGGAGCTATCAATAGCCATTACCGGCATATGATTGATTTGCGCATTGCATTAAATTAACAGCTTTTATAACGATAGTAGTTTATTACATATCAAAACAACCAGCACTATAGATTCGTTAAACACGCTGATGTATAGAAGTTACCAGCTGGGCACCTCTTTCTAGAGCCTTTTGGTTTATTGGAATTAAGTGTTCTTTGGATGGACCTAAAACTTCCCTCAAAGATTTCATAACAGAATCTAAGGAAACCGCCTGGGTTTTCTCCAAGTATGCACCTAGCATTACCATATTGGCTACCCGGAAATTTCCCAGTTGATCTGCAATTTCATTGGCTGGCACATAATAGGCATCTATATCATCCCTTTTGGCCTTTTTATTGACCAAAGAACTATTGACTATAAGCAGGCCTCTTGGAACGAGAGCCTGTTCGAATTTTTCAAGAGAAGGCAGATTCATGGCTATAAGTGCAGTAGCTTCGGTGACTATGGGCGAGCCAATCATGTCATCAGCAAGGATTACACTGCAATTGGCGGTCCCACCACGCATCTCAGGGCCGTAGGAAGGTAACCAGGATACATTCTTACCATCCAGCATTCCGGCATAGGTCAATAATTGTCCCATGGACATAACTCCTTGTCCGCCAAACCCTGAAATTATTATTTCCTGAGCCATATCAATCTACCTCCTTTTTGATGCCAAGTGGATAATAGGGAATCATATTCTCCTCTATCCATTTTAAGGATTCCACTGGGGTCATTCCCCAATTGGTGGGACAGGTTGATAGGACCTCGACCATGGCAAAGCCCTTACCTTCCAATTGGACCTGAAAGGCTTTTTTAATAGCCCTCTTGGCCTTGTTTATATTCTTTATATCATGTACTGATACCCGCTCTATAAAGGCAGCACCCTCTACTGTAGCCAACATCTCACTAACCCTGATTGGATGTCCTTCCGTATCGGGATTTCTCCCATAAGGCGATGTTGTAGTCACCTGTCCAAGAAGACTGGTTGGAGCCATCTGACCACCGGTCATACCATATATGGCATTATTGACAAATATAGTTGTTATCTTTTCCCCGCGATTAGCTGCGTGGACTATTTCCGCTATACCAATGGATGCCAGATCCCCATCCCCCTGATAGGTGAACACCACATTATCAGGATGAACTCTTTTAATGCCCGTTGCTACTGCCGGTGCCCGACCGTGTGCCGCTTCATGCATATCACAATTAAAGTATTCATAAGCAAATACCGCGCAGCCCACCGGGGCAACTCCAATAGTTTTTTCCCGTATTCCCAGCTCGTCTATGACTTCGGCTACCAAACAGTGAATTATTCCGTGTGTGCAGCCGGGACAATAGTGAAAAGGCTTGTCCGTCAATGCCTTAGGTCTTTCAAATACCTTTGTCATCTTCACATAACCTCCCTTATCTTCTTGATCTCCTCCAGGACAGCTCTGGGTGTTGGCACCATTCCTCCGGTTCTTCCGTAGAAATAGACCGGTTTCTTGCCATTAACGCTGAGCCTTACATCCTCTACCATCTGACCCATGCTCATCTCCAGTGTAAGGAAGGCCTTCGTATGATCCGCTTCTGCCCATCGATCTATTGTATCGTCAGGAAATGGCCACAAAGTTATAGGTCTGATTAATCCTAGATTAATCCCCTCTTTGGCTGCCATCTGAATTACATTTTTCGCTATTCTGGCTGTGGTACCGTAAGCTACGATAATAATTTCTGCATTCTCACAGTTATAGCACTCCACCCTTGTCTCATTCTTTTTCATCTCATCATATTTTCTATATAATTTGTGCACATGATCTTCCAGAGCCTGTGCATCTATGAATAAGGAATTAATGATCCTCCTTGGCTCACCATCCTTATTTCCCGTGGTGGCCCAGGGCTTTTCGGGTAGCACAATATCCCTTTCCTTAAATTCCACAGGTTCCATCATCTGTCCCAACATTCCATCCCCCAGCACCATAACCGGATTGCGATATCTATCGGCAATATCAAAGCCGTCCATTACCAGGTCCACCATCTCCTGTATACTGGCAGGAGCCAGAACTACCATATGGTAATCACCGTGTCCACCGCCTTTAACCGCTTGGAAGTAGTCCGATTGAGCAGGTTGAATACCACCTAATCCCGGACCACCCCTTACGATATTCACAATTAAACAGGGTAGCTCTGCCCCAACTATATATGATATTCCTTCCTGTTTTAGGCTTATGCCCGGACTGGAAGATGAAGTCATCACCCTGGCACCTGCCCCGGCAGCCCCGTATACCATATTTATTGCAGAGATTTCACTCTCTGCCTGTATAAAGCATCCCCCTACTTTGGGTAGCATCTTTGCCATATAAGCAGGTATTTCATTCTGAGGTGTTATAGGGTAACCAAAAAAATAACGACAGCCCGCCTGAATAGCGGCCTCCGCTATTGCTTCATTACCCTTCATCAATACCTTTGCCATACATTAAACCCTCCATTTCCCTAACTAATATCTATCTTTCTACTTCTATAACTACATCAGGACATATCCTGGCACAAAAGGCACATCCTATACATTTATCCATTTCAACTACAGTCGCAGGATGATAGCCTTTGGAATTAATGCGTTTTGTATCCATGATAACAATATTCTTAGGGCACACAGTAGTACACAACTGGCAACCCTTGCATAATTCCTCGTTAAAAGTAACCTTCGCCATATTGAAACCCCCTATCTTTGTCACATAAATTTCAGTTTATAATAAAGAACTATATTCCCCACTGAAATAACCCGGCAGCCCCGCTTTGCCAACTTGGACCATATTAAAGGACAGTTTCCTATTAACTATATATAAATTTATCCCAGTTGGTAGAACGGGGTAGTTTTTATCACACTAGAAGCATTTCACTATTCCCATGGTGGACGCATAAATATGTTCAGTGGAAATGCCTTTGTTCTAAGGTCAACAGGGAGGCTCTTAAGAACCTCCGGCATCCCGGAGATATAAGCTATCGGCTTATCTATCTTCTTGGATATTTTTTCTACTATTGCCTGTCCATCTAAAATATCGCTAATTGTTGTTTCATAGGATATGTTGGAATTATTAATCAGATGGGTTACACCCAATCTGGAATTGGCCTCTATAGATTCCATCATATCAATAATATCCTGTTCATTGCTGGATAGAGGTCTTCTAACATTTATGACATAGTAAACCCTGTAATATTCTTTCCTGAAATAGGGATAAAAGGCACCCAGAGCAGTTGCCCCTATGTCATCTCCCCCTACGTCAAAGATAACCTTATGATCCCTTGTCTGAAATACAGAATATATCTGAGCTGATAGGGATGGGATATCCAGGCCTGTCCCGGCGAAATTAGGTGATATTACCTTTATGCCCTGTTCTTCCAAAACCTCCCTCTTTTCTGTCGTTCGAAAGAAGGGGTTGACTATATCTAAATCTACGATTACAGTTTTCTCACCACTGGCTGCGGCAGCCATGCTATAGTTTATGGCCAACTCCGTCTTACCACTGCCAAAATGACCGGTAAATATGGCTATTCTTTCGGACCCGACATTCATATATATCACCTGCCTTAATCCATTTTTAGGCATTTGTCCAATACACCGGTTTTAATAAAAACAGCCATCTCGGGGGGAAGCGAAAAACCGAAGGAATTCTTCACCACCGAAATGGCAATAATACTTCCTTATATTGAGCTTATCTACAATCTATTGATGAACAACCAGTACCCCCGGCTTTGACTCAATTTAACAAGTCTTATTTCGGCCAGGAATAGTAAACTTGCCCCAAATACTCGTACTCCGCTTTACCATTGGTTATCTCTGTAATCATATTTGTAAAATTATCCCAATCTATCCATGTCATAACTCTAACGGTCACGTGATCTGTATATTCTATGTCCAATATGGGTATCCCTTGTTGCCTTAGAAAATACTCTAAATTACCCCAAAGCCCATAATCTACCGACAGGGAACCTTTATTACTCAGTGTCATTTCTACCCTGCCAGCCTTTTGTAAAGTTTCGGCTGCCGATTTGGAATAGGCTCGTACCAAACCACCTGCCCCCAATTTAATACCACCGAAATACCTGGTAACCACCACTAATACATCTTCTATCTCCTGCTGCAAAATCACCTGTAATATGGGCATCCCCGCTGTACCCCCAGGCTCTCCGTCATCATTAAACCTTTGTATATTGCTTCCACGACCTAGTACATAGGCATAACAGTGATGACTGGCATCGGGAAATTCTGCACGGACTTGTTCCAATAACAACAATGCATCTTCCTCGTTATTAATAGGAAACGCCCGTCCAATAAATCTTGAGCGGTTGATGATGATTTCAGTTTCTGCTTCCGTACCAACGGTATAAAATGATTTTGCCATCAATAACCACCCATTTCAAAACTTTTAATCTATTATAACACTTCTTGTCTATTTAATAAAGCCACGGACCTGTAAAATGATTTTTGAAACTTCCTTATTCCTATAGAATGATATATAATAAGTACAATCAAACTACAGGGTTTGACTTACACCAAGGCAGATATCGTTTTGGAAATTCAAGAACCTTTAAATCAATATAAACGGAGGGATATATGTTGAACAGTTCAGAGCAGATCAAAAGAGCCCAGGAACATCTAGGAAAACTATTAGAGGGCCAGTTAGCACGAATTGAAAGGATGAAAGCCACTAAGGAATTTATTAATTACGATGAGCTGGAAACCATCATTATCGGTGTAGTGGGCGGTGATGGAATAGGCCCATACATAACAGCCGAAGCCCAAAGAGTATTAGAGTTTTTATTAAAGGAGGAAGTTCAGAGAGGTAAAATCAAATTCAAGGTTATAGAGGGCCTTACCATCGAGAACCGTGCTAAGGTAGGCAAAGCTATACCCGAGGATATATTGGAAGAGTTGAAACAATGCCATGTAATCCTAAAAGGCCCAACCACTACTCCCCGTGCAGGTGATCCATGGCCTAACATAGAGAGCGCCAATGTCGCAATGCGTAAAGAATTGGACCTTTTTGCCAATGTAAGACCGGTCAAGGTACCCGAGGAAAATATTGACTGGGTCTTCTACCGAGAAAACACCGAGGGAGCCTATGCCTTAGGCAGCGATGGAATGGTAGTGAACGATGATCTCTTCCTTGATTTTACCGTTGCTACATATGAAGGATCCCGTCGTATCATTAAGGCCGCCTTTGAACATGCCAGCAAGTCCGGAGCAAACAAGGTAACCGTTGTAACAAAAGCCAACGTAATCAAGACTACCGACGGCAAATTTCTAGAAATTGCTCGTGAAGTAGCTAAAGAATACCCTCATGTAGAGTGGGACGACTGGTATATCGATATCATGACAGCAAAGCTCATCGATAAAAACCGCAGGTCTCAATTTAAGGTTATGGTCCTACCCAATCTCTATGGAGATATCCTTACAGATGAAGCAGCTGAATTCCAAGGCGGGGTAGGTACTGCAGGAAGTGCTAACATTGGAACACGCTACGCAATGTTCGAAGCTATCCATGGTTCAGCGCCTAGAATGGTGGATGAAGGTCGAGCACAATATGCAGATCCCAGTAGTATTATCCGTGCAGCAGGTATGCTGTTAGAACATATAGGATACACTGAGGAAGCCAAAAAGCTGTCAATGGCCCTTGATATCTGTGGACAATTTGAAAAGAGGCTCGTTATCACCGGCAGAGACAATGGTGCTACCGGCGGAGAGTTCGCTGACTATATAATGGAAACCTTGAACAGCGATGATTTGGTAGACAAGTGGAACTCCTATCTATAAGCTTATCAGATTAAGCCATCTATATAAGCCGAGTTAAACGAATAATAAAAACTCACTGCAAAAGGGACCGCATTTATGCTGTCCCTTTTACTATTTGAAAACGTGAAACCACTCACAAATCCCTCGAAGAAATCTAGAACGTAACATAGATTTCCTTTTCATCATCCCAGCCCCGATAAGCCATGAGAGCATAATATAGATTGATAAGCCCATAGCTATCTTTAGGATAAGATCAATGTAATAATTCCCAATGATTTGGGGTACATGATATTTTTTTATGGCATAAACCATACAAATCACGGCTAGTATAACCTTTAAAGCCTCCTTAGTTAAACCCTTGATATTGAAGGTACCCATATCCCTCCTTATAAAAATGAATAATGCCAACACACCTACGGTAGAGGAAATAGATGTTGCTAATCCTAATCCGCCTACCCCCATATACTTAACAAGTAAAATGTTCAATACTAAATTGGATACCAGTGTTATAATGCTTATTTTCATTGGGGTAGAGGTATCCTCCAAAGAATAGAAAACCCTGGTTAGTATTCCCCTTATGCCAATCCCCCACATTCCCATGGCATAATAAAACAGGGCATTTGCTGTAAGCCTGGTATCAGCCTCTACGAAAGCCCCCCTTTCAAATACAGTCTTGACTATGTCTTTGCTAAAAATCATGATGATAGCTATCATGGGAAGGGTTATCTGTATTATGCCCATAATGGCTTTATAGGCCATATTTCCCAACTTTTCATAATCCTCTTTCGAGTTCATTCTAGCAAACTTAGGGTAAATCACTGCAATGATAGCCCCTATAGCAATATTATCGGCAAAGTCAATAAGCTTTGTTGAATAATTTATGGCTGAGATGCTACCTGCCATAAGGAATGAAGCTATCGCGTTATCAACTAAAATATTCAACCTATCTATGGCAGACCCCAAGATACTGGGAATAACGAGTTTCCAATAGGCTACAGTTGAAGGATCTTTAAAGCTGATTCTCAGCCTGTATTTTATTTTATTTGCTAAAGCAGGCAATTGTATAACTAGCTGGGATAATCCACCTACCAATGTCGCCCATGCCAAGGAATATATACCATATACATCAGAAAAGAGGGCTGCCACCATGGCTATTATTAAATTGGATGGAATGCTTATCATTGAGGGTATTGTAAAGGATTCATGGCTCTGTAACACCCCGGTAGCTATATATGAAATACTGATAAATATAAAGGCTGGAAACATAATCCTGGCAAGATATGCTGCTGTAACCATGCTGTCAGCAGATAATCTGGGGGCAATCAGGGCTATTATCTGTCTGGAAAAAAGCGACCCTAACCCTGCAAGGATAAGACTTGCGAAAATAACCATATTAATTATATTACTGGCCAGAGCATGGCTTTCATCGGGATCCCTTCTTAATTGTTGCGTATATATGGGCACAAAAATTAAGCCCATGCTGCCCCCAATTATGGAAAATAATATGGAGGGCAAACTATAGGCAACGAAATAGGCATCCGTTATACTGCCTGCACCATAATGCGAAGCTATTACTGCTTCCCTGAAAAAACCTGTTAACTTACCAATTACAGAAAAAACTGTTACTACCAATACTGACCTTATTGTCTTACTCCTAGAGTGCATGGGCTAAGCCCTCCTCCTATAGCGACAGCCAAACAAGCATTTCCTGATGAAGTCCTCAATAGCCATCCAACCTCTAATCCTGGCAACAAACAGGTATCTACCATCGCTTCTCAATACAGGTATTCTCTTTAAGGCATGTGTTTGGTTTTTTTTAATTCCTTTGCCGATTCTCTTCCCGTTGGATATGAGGACAGCTGTATCGTAATGCTTCCTTAACAATTTTTCTCCGGCCTCACTATAGATTCCCCTTGGATAGGCAAAGTGCCTTATAGGCTTCCCTAGTTTTTTTTCCAATATATTTTTAGACTCGATTATCTCCTTTTCAATTTCAGCCATGGATAGCCGATTTATATCCCTATGGTCCATGGTATGGCTGCCGAATTCAACTAATCCGCTCTCATTTAGCTCGAGTATATCCTTCCATTCCATTAGCCTGAAATCAGTTTCATCATGATCCCACCAATATCTCTTTGTACTTTCTATATATCCAGGACATAGGTACATTATAGAAGGGTATTTATACCTATAAAGAATGGGAAACGCATGAGTGTAATAATCTTTATATCCATCATCAAAGCTTATTACAATATGCCGCCCCACTACCGCATCGTTTGATATCATAGAATATGCTTCTTTCATTGAGATGACATTGTACTTTTTCCTATATAGATAGTCCATATGCCAATTAAAGCTAGCCTTAGTTACCGCCAGCTCTTTCTTTACATCGTCATCCACTCTATGATACATCAAAATGAGAATCTCATCTCTGGGTCTAAATAGAACAGCGTGTATAATACCCAAGGGTAGCAAAAGGTATTTAATCATAGTCCTCAACAAAAACAACATAAGCTTACCTCGTTATACCCTTGAGCTCATTAAAGGACAACCTACCAAGCCATTTTGTAAGTCGTAAACGCTGGAACTTATTAAAACCTGTGTTTTTTGCAAGACCCATGAGATAAGCATTTCTGCTCTTTATTGCTAAATAACATCGTCTGTTTCCTAACCCCTTCAGATATGATAGGACTGAGTTTAGTGATCCTTGGCTGATCCTGCTTCCCTTATGGTTAGTATGATGCTCATATATGAAGGCAGAATCCTTATTCATTTTCCAATTAAAATTAAGCTCTGGAATCTTAATACTGAAAATATCAATCCAATAACAATGTATGAATTTCCCGTCACATACCAGGATACACCTATCCCCATCTAAAAACCTTCTAAGGACTTCCCGTGGTTCCACCTTCATTATATCCGTTAGTAGCTCCAGCCTATCCACAAATGCCTCCTCTGTTGTATATGCGCCATAATCTGCTTCGTCCTGGTTTTTCAGCCGCTTATATAATATGTGGTAGTCATACCTACTATAAATATGTGTTATAAGCCCTATAGTCTTACTTTTTAGCCAGCCATGCCCTCGACTTAAAGCCTTTCTTGCATTTCCGGGATAGAGCAATAGTTTAAATTTACCTAACCTGTATTTTACAAAGTTATAGATTCCTGGTTGTTTCTTTAGAAACTGCCTCAAACTCCACGTCAATCGGCGAAATTTAAAAATTAATCTTGCAAGCATACCATCATTTGAGAAAATGAAGCTAATAACATCGGTTTCATCATCTGTCCATGCTGCCTTGTAGGGCTCATGCCCAACACCGAAGTCAAATACTTTGTAACCTTTTTCGAAGCAATCTTTAATTTTATACCTCAATACCAACTCTCCCGGGCTAAACATGGCGAAATTATCATCATGCCCTATTCGATAAAATGTATAGCGATCTTTGTATGTGAAACCATAGATAAAGGAGATTAAGCTACCGCTTAATTCAATGACATCTACACTGGTATCAAATAGCAATTTATCAGACATTGCCAATTCCTTGAAAAATTCTCTGGTTTTGCCCTTTGAGAATTTACTAGACCCGATCTTTCTTTGCCACCTCTTATCGTGGATCTCGAATACTCTATCTATATCGCTTTCCCTTCCGGCAAAAGGCCTAAAGGATAGTTCCCCCAACCTTGCCAGTCTTCTTTCCTTACGTTGCATGGTACGAATACTACTGCGACGAAATCTAGTAGCTACATAGTCATTATAATCCTTGCTATTTAATACTAGAAAATAGCATTTCAGACTTGGTTCTATATAGTTCCTTTGTGCTTTGTCCATATAGTTTTTAATTATACTGAATTCATCGGTGTCTTTGAAGATCCCGTGTATATTAATAATATAATTCCCTTTTAGATCCATAAGATAATCCAGGATGCTTTCTATGACGATACACTTGTATCCGTTCTTTATGGTAAATCCCATATAGCTGGTTTCATCACCCCCAATAAACCTTATCTCATCATATCCCCTGGCAGGAACCTCCATCAAAGGGCAAAAGCCCAATATCCTATTACCTTCTTTGGCTATAAGGAATAATAGTCTGTTCCCTTGCCTATGATACTTCCACCACAGATGAAGCCAGTCAAAGGTCATAAATACTATGTCACAATTATTTTCTGCTAAAATGCTATCCCATGTAGCTCTATATGGTATTACCTCATTCCAATTCCTAAGCGCCTCTATCTCCAGTTTTACCCACCTCCACCCTTTCGACATCTGAGATAATGCCATGGTAGTTGCAATTAACAGACCTCAACGGTACGTTGGGTTTATACCTGGCACCTGTTTAGCTGATCGAAAATCATCACTTACAGTAGCGGGAGCGTCTATTTGACTCATCGTAATGCTAGCCATACTAAGGCCTATAAAAAACCATAAATGTCTCCAATGTATTGTGTCTATGACAATGCTATTAATCAGGATTCCAATTAAAATAGCAACTAAAGAAGCCGGTGTAATAACAATATACGTTCTTTCCTGCAAATGGTGTCTAGTTAATTCATATATAATGAAAGTAAGGCAGCCAAGGAATAAGAGAAACCCAATTATACCGTTTTCCATGGCAAGTCTAATATAAAGATTATGTGCAGAGAATACCGACCCGGTATATCTCAATACATAATATTCGAACTGACCCGGTCCGTACCCAAAAATGTTTATAAAGGCCATGGCAATGCCTTTTATTTGAGTCTCGAATCGATCCCTATCATATGTTTGAAAGTTTATCCTACTTAATAAGAATTGTCTGTACTCGTAAGGAATTACAGTACTCCATATGGTGGATATAACTATCATTATCAAAAAACCGTAGAAAAGAATTTTTTTAAGGTCCGAATCACGAAGGCGTATTTTTTTTATATTCAATGCAAGATATACCAGCAAGCAAACACAAGTATTTAACCAAGCACCCCTTGAGAAGGAGAGGATAATCCCAAAAAGATTTACAATTGTAAGGACAAAATGGATCCAAACAGGACCACAAATGATTTTTTTCTCCAAACATCTTCTATAAGCAAGATAACAGCTGGGACCAAAAAGGGGCCAAAAACGTTGGGATCTTTAAAGAGAGCCATTACTCTATATCTGTCATACATCAATATTGATGGTAGTAATCCTATATGGCCCATAAGTCCTAAAAGAGCGGAAACTGTGCTGGAGACTACATATGCTCTTATAATGTCCTTGATATTATTCCAGGAAATATACAACAATAAATAATAACTATAAGCAATTAGATAGATAGTGATGAGATGATATCGTATGCCTGCCATCTTCTCATGGGCAATAAACAACTGTAGTGTGCCGATCAAAATATAGAGTATGGGAAATAAGATCATTGGGGTTGTATGGCTCATTCTGTGAAATCTTAAATGGCCAGCAATTACTCCAGTCAACAAAAGGAATATGAATATCAGATCGCTAGGTGCAGGTTCAAATCTTACCATTGACAAGAGCAATATGTTCAAAATAGCAACCCAATGATATCTAAAGACCAGCAATGCACCAAATACACATACCCCTGTTAGTATAGATATATATAAGAAGCCGTCTCCCCTTAGAATGGTAGATAGCCCAGCGATTAGAGCTGCTACTATACACATCACTATAATTTTTTTACCAAAGATTTTTGTTTCGTCTATACACCCCTTCATATTCTTCTACCATCCTGTCCTTCGAGAATTTTCCCATTGCCTTCTGTCTGGCTGCCTTGCCCATCTTTATCCTCAAATCTTTATCCCGTAATAGTACAGATAATTGATCTGCTGCATTTTTTATATCAAACCCATCCAAAATCAGACCATCTGTCCCATGATCTATAATTTCCGGAACTCCACCAACGCCACTACAGACTATTGGTTTTCCAGCGAACATGGCTTCTATAATAACGATCGGCAATCCCTCCCACAACGAAAAGAGAGTAACGACATCCATATCATTAATTAGCTCCCTAGTGTCTGTACGTGTCCCCAACATAAAAACATGGTCACTAATTCCAAGACTATCTATGGTTTCGATGCATTTATCACGCAAGGGTCCGTCACCAATAATAACCAATTTAGCCCTGTAACCCTTACTCAGGATTTCATTAAGGACCTGGATAGTATATATCGGCTGTTTCGGTTCCCGAAGCCGCATTGTAGTACCGATTATGAGTACATCATCTTCTATATTAAGTTCTTTGCGGAGTTTGCCAACGGTAGTAGGTGCCTCGTCTATACCATTGTAGATAACAGCGGATTTTTCTGGACTTAACCACCCCATTTTTATTCCTATATCCCTATGATATTTTGAAACACATAAGCACATGGTGCATTTTCTGCCGCATAGTGTTTCGGCCAACCCCAATAACTTCTGAAGCCACTTTGGCTGATATTCGTTAATGCCCCAGCCATGTACGGTAAAATATATATTTTTAACACCTGCTAAATAAGCTGCCAATCTGCCTAATATACCCATCTTGGAGCTGTGAAAGTGGACAATATCGTATTTGTTGCTTCTCATGATTCTATATAGTTTTATAAAGGTCAATATGTCATTGATAGGCGAGATTTCCCGTCTGAGCTCGGGCACCCCAATTATTTCCACATCTATACCCTTTTGAAATCTTAAATTCCTTACCCATTCTATTAACTCTCCTCCGGGATAGGTTATAAGGGTTATGTTATACTCACTCCTCGGCAGGGAAGATATGAGGTCGTATACTACCTTTTGTGCTCCCCCCATCTCCGAAAGGGTTATACCCATTAGCAGTTTTATAGGTCTATCTACTTTCATACCCCTGCCTCCTAAATATATATCTTAATGGCTATTGCGACCATTAAGACCATAATAATTAGTGCAAGAATTGGTAGATTACCTACTGCTATCACAATACCTAAAATACCCGCAAGCATAGCACAAAAATATATTATTGAAACTATCGCAACAGGTGAATGCCCTTTATCTATAAGTTTATTATGCAAGTGACCGGTGTCAGCCTTCATCAAACTATATCCTCCGGTTGCCCTCCTTACCATGCTACTCCATGTTTCAAATATAGGCACAGCCAGAATTATAATTGGAACAAATATGGAAGCACTTCCACCGTCTACATTTATATACATAATTGATAATAACGATAATAAAAACCCTATAAATAGACTCCCTCCATCACCCATAAAGAGTTTAGATGGATAAAAGTTATATATTAGGAACCCAAGGATACTACCCATAAGAATCAAAGACACATGTTCTAATAGACTATAGTCAAATATCATAAATATTATTGAAAAGGACGCAATGGCAATAAGTGAAATACCACCTGCCAATCCGTCAAGACCATCGATTATATTAATCGCGTTTGTAATGCCAACAATCCATATAACACTTATAACTATATCAATTGGTAAGAACCAAAATCCCTTCCATCCGAAAAAATGACCAAGATTAATTCTAAACCCTAAAAGAGCTATTATGGTAGCGCAAATAGTTTCTACACCCAATTTGTGTATTGCCCTAACATCCTTGATGTCGTCTATGGTACCGATCAACACTATAAGTCCGGAACATATTATCAGATGGTGAATTTGAATAGTGTATTTAACAAAAATCAGTACAGTTATGACAAAGGAGATAAAAATACCCAGTCCCCCTAAAAGAGGTTTGGGTTGCTTATGGTGTTTTCTTTCATCCGTCTTGTCTGTTATACCAAATTTTCGTGCTATCATAATAATAATGGGCAAAATAAAAGATGAAATAGCCAATGAGATTAAGAAGAATAACATTCATAATCACCTACGCTTTAAGTCCCAAACTATTACCAGTGCGGATAAAAGCATTGCAAATATGCCAGCAATCATCATGTTCAATACAACATTAGGTCTGGAAGGCTCAAAGGGAATATATGGCTCCTCCACTACCTTAAGATAGCTATCACCAAACAGCTCTTGAACTCTACCCTGTAACCTATCCATAACGAATCTGGTTATATTAAAGGCCGTTTCCGGATCTCCGTCCTCAGATTTTATATATATTAAATCGGTATCGTCTTCATAGGATACTATTATTTTGTTCCGCAAATCCTTTACCCTGTATTGTAGGTTCAATTGGGATATGATTTCGTTCATCATTTGAGTACCGGTGGCTATAGTTCTATAGGTCTTTGCATCCCTCAAGGCTCTATTATCATCGCTCTCTCTATCACTATATATTATTAGTACACCCGTAGACTCATAGGTCTTTTCAATTACATAATTGCTTAGCAAAAAGCTCATGGAAACAGACAAAACAAATATACAAAGAGATACTAGCATTGCGCTTTGTGGAAAACCCATCTTTACCCTGAATTTCATATTTCACACCGCCATACGAGTAATAGTAGCAGAATTATCTATACAACCATCTTATGAAAGATACGGGTTTGGTGCTACAAAAGCAAGAGAATTAAAATGATGTGGGACTTTGTAGTAAAGGAATAGATTAGATATGTTTTTAAGTACGTCTTAATGAAGGGTATCGAGTAGGAGGTGAATTTTTAATTTATTCAGCGTCCTCTCACACCAGCGTACGTACCGTTCGGTATACAGCGGTTCATTAGAAATTAATGTGCCATAAGATAACGTTCTTTGTACATTGTTCCTTCCGTCTTCTGACCCCGATGGTATACTACGCACTTCCTTTGATACCCGGGTTTCTTTCCCTTCCTCCAATGGATAGCCCCTTAGCCGGGTTGTCTGCGGTCTTTGCATAGATTTTGTCTGGCGCTTCCTTCAGATTCCATCTCACGGTGGACACCTAGGTTGCATAGGCGAGCAGTAAGCGTAGCGCACGACCAGCCCTTGCCTTCGGCTAGTGGTTCCC
>DGDX01000090.1:0-470 GCA_002385665.1 Firmicutes bacterium UBA3941 | reverse complement strand
ATGCCGGGTAGACAATAAAAAAAGGGGCTGTTGCAAAATAAGCCCTAGATAAAAATGCAGATGAGAATCAACCTTTTGATTTTCATCTGCTTTTTTATACAAAAAATCGGAACTGACTACAAGAATCAGTTCCGATGGGTTATAATTGGATTATGACAAACAATCTAACCCACTCTAATTTTAACCTAGATGTCCCATTTTTGCAACTTTCTATGAATTTTAATGTAGACACTATAATTCCTGAAGATAACAAGGTTAGACTGGTGTGCAATATAGTAGAAAGGATGGATTTAAGTTCATTATCAAGCACCTACTCAAGGAAAGGTAGAAAGCCAGTTCTTGACCCTGTGACCTTCTTAAAGGTGCTTCTTTTCTGTTTTAGTGAGGGCATCTTCTATACTCGTAAAATTGAAGATTTCTGCAATTATGATATCAGAGGACGATTTCTTCTTGGTGGGAGAAAAGCACCT
>DGDX01000119.1:578-9860 GCA_002385665.1 Firmicutes bacterium UBA3941 | reverse complement strand
AATAGCTATTGCTATAACAATAATAAGGCGAGGAGCACAGATGTGTTTAATGTATGTACAAAGTGTGGTTCATAGTTGAACACAGCCCACGATTCTCCAAAAACAACGGCTGATAAGGTATGAAAATGGGTCTTGGAAAGGATGGAACCTATTCCAGACCCCTGATGACATCACCTATGATTTTAAAACCCTGTCTTATTTCTTCCGGTGTGCAGCGGGCAAATCCTAAACGGAAGGTATTGGCCCCCTTTCCATGGATATAAAATATATCCCCCGGCATAAATATGACATTTTGCCGTATGCATTCATCCAAAACTTTACGGGCATTAAGGTTATGATCAAGTTCAATAAAAATATGAAGGCCGCCTTCTCCAAGTATTTTCTTACAGGGTATATACCTTTGTGCACATTCCAGGGCATAATCGTACTTTTCCCGATAGATTCTACGGGCTTTTTTTAGATATTTTTCAAGGTTTCCCGCCGCCAGATATTCATATAGGATGGCCTGATCCAGGAATGAGGAATGTATGTTGCGGCTCCGTTTTATGCTCTCCAACTGGGAGATTAGATGACTATCTCCCAGGATCCACCCAATCCTAAGGCCTGGAAACAATACCTTGGACAAGCTTCCTATGTAGATGATGCTGTTGCCCCTGCCGCATAGAGCGGCCAAGGGCGATAGGTGAGAACCCGAATATCTCAACTCCTCGTTAAAACCGTCCTCTATGAGGGGGACTCTGTGACGGGCAAAAGTATTTAGCACCTCAACCCTTTTCTCAGGGGACATGACTATGCCCGTGGGGTTGTGATAGGAAGGGATGAGAAAACCCATGGATACAGGGTTGTTGGATAAGGCCTCTTGTAGTTTATCCAGGTCTATACCATCATCTTCCATATCTACACCTACGATTTCAAGCCCATGGAGCTTCATTATCTTTACAGCGGTGTTATGGGTGGGATTTTCACATAGTATATGATCCCCCGGTTCAGTGAGGGCTGAAAGTACCATATCAAATCCTTCGGTGAATCCGTTGGTTACAAGAATGTCCTTGCCCTGGGTTTTGACACCCTTGTTTTCCATATAACCCATCAAGTAATCTATAAGGGGTTTGTACCCCTGTGCATAGCCATAGTTTAACAACTTTTCTCCTTCAAGAGAAAACCTGTCTAAAAAGGCCCTTTTAAAATCATCCAGATCAAACAGCTTATCATCGGGAGCAATGCTCTTAAAGGATATCATTCCTTTTTGCCATCTGGACTCATGCTTGACGATATCCAGTTGATTGGCCAGGTGGGCGTAGGGAGTCAGTCTGGAAGTCCAATCCATATTCCACTCATCCTGATAATCTATGGTGATATCCGATACGAAGGTTCCCCTGCCCTTGATAATTTGCACAAAACCCTCATCTTCCAGATACTCATAGGCCAAAATAATGGTGTTGCGGCTGACGCCGATGGTATTGCAAAGCTCCCTGGTGGAAGGTAATTTTTGACCCTGGCTTAGTAATCCTTTTAAGATCATTTGCTTTATGTAATCCCTTATCTGTATGTATAAGGGCTTATCATCCGTCAGAGAAATATCCGAAAACATTAATTAGTCCCTCCATTTACAATCAATATAATGGTCACTGGGGCAATGTGATTTAGCTAATAACCGTGATGATTCCGTAATTGAAGCCAAAGTCCTTCCTATGATATAATAAATGCAATCAAGGAAATAAAACCTTCAGGGTTTTATCTGATACATTTATTGAATCGGTGAGAAGCAAGCCAATTAAGGCTCGCACCTATGATATAATGGTATCAGATTTTGGTATTTTAGGATAGCTAAATTTTACGTATTATTTGGCATACACCAGCTAATGGAATAGGGTGTATCTTGACTAGCAGCACGGTTTGGGCTAGAAACAATATGGGGGGAGTAAAATGACGGATTTTATCACCATTGTTATTGCGATATTAGCCATTGTGCTGATAATGAAGATTGCAGCTAAACTATTAAAGTTTATTCTGACTATAGTTGTTATCGGCATTGTTCTCTATGTATTAGCTAATTACGGTTTTTTAAGCGGCTTATTTTAACCTGATTGCATAAGGAGATGTCATATTTAATGGACAAGGATAGGTTACGGAAACAAATTGAATTTATTGTAGAAGTGGACAAACTGAAAAACATATACAGGCAGACGTTGCTGATGGACGGATCAAGGAATGAAAACGATGCCGAACACTCCTGGCATCTGGCTCTAATGGCTATGGTCCTTAAGGAGTATTCACCTGAAAAGGATTTGGACATAACAAAGGTCTTAAAGATGTTATTGGTTCATGATTTGGTGGAAATCTATGCAGGGGATACCTTTTGTTACGACGAAAAGGGTAACCTGGATAAGGCCAGCAGGGAACTGGCGGCGGCGGACAAGCTCTACAGTATCCTGCCACCGGATCAAGGACAGGAACTGAGGGCTCTGTGGGACGAGTTTGAAGCTAGGAAAACCCCCGAGGCCCTCTTTGCGTCTTCCCTGGACAGATTGCAACCTCTGATATGCAATTATCTTACGGAAGGGCATACATGGGTTAAGCATGGCATTAAGAGCAGCAAGGTGCTGGAACGCAACCTGCCTATACAGGAAGGGGCCCCAGACCTGTGGGATTTGGTGGAAGAAATGGTGGAGGATTCCATAGAGAGGGGAATACTGGAGAGAGATTGATTAGTGATTTCAAAGAGTGACAAGCTTATGCTTAATATATTATAAGGGGCAGGAAAATATGAAGATTGAAAGTTATGAGATACATATTCTGCGTGAGTTAGCCAAGGAATATGCCGAAGTAGCTGCCCTCGATATCCATCAGGAGAGTATAAAGCGGATGAGGGGCAATAACGATCTAAAACCCGGTAGGCCCCCGGTGCTAATAGATGAGGTGCCATGGCACGAGATGGATATTGACGGCCAATTGATAAACCGATGTCAAAATGATTTTGCCAGAAATATGGAAACCTTCTTTAGAAAGAGGCTCTTTCAATGGAAATACTTTCCCGGAGATATGGTGGTAGAGAATTTTTTTCCAATAAGCAAATCCATTCATTCCACGGAATATATGCCCGAAGTCAAGGAAAATGTAGCCATAACAGATGCAGCCAACAACATTATTTCCCACCAATATATCGATCAATTGAAGACTGAAGCCGATCTCGAAAAGCTGACCATTCCCCATATAATCAACGATAGGGATACCGATAAGAAAAATGTGGAAATAGCCCAGGAAATTCTGGGAGATATTCTGCCGGTTAAATTACGGGGGTATTATCTGTATTACGCTCCATGGGACCAGATCCCCAGGCTGCGGGGGGTATCAAACGTATTCTACGATATGATGGACCGCCCGGAATTCACCCATAAAATAATACAGAGGTTTACCGAAATACAGCTATCCATTATGGAGCAGTATGAGGAGCAGGGATTGTTGGATTATGATCTGGCTGATCTCCATTGTACACCACCATACACTAGCGATTTGCCTGCAAAGGATTACGATGGGGGAAAGGTGCGGCTAAAGGATATCTGGATACGGAGTATGGCACAGATGTTTTCATCCATCTCCCCGGCTCAGCACGAAGAATTTGATTTACAGTACAGTAAACCCCTATTCGAAAAATGCGGGCTGGTTTACTATGGTTGTTGTGAACCTTTGGATAACAAAATAGATCTTCTGAGAAAGATACCCAATATGCGGAAAATAGGGGTTAGCCCCTGGTCGGACCAGGAAAAATGTGCAGAACAAATAGGCGGGGATTATGTATTTGCACGAAAACCCAACCCCGCCAGCGTAGCGGTAAAAACCGATCCGGATGAGATCCGGAAGGATATTAAAGAGACCGTTGAAATCTGCTTGAAATATGGTTGTCCATATGAGTTCGTCCTGAAGGATATCAGTACCGTCTCATACAGACCCGAAAACCTGATAGTTTGGGAACGGACCGTCAGGGAAGTCCTGGACTCCTATTATTAAGCCATTCCAAACATTTTCTCCTTTAAGTCAAGGTAGTACAGGTAATCCTCAGGCTTCACATTTGGGGGGCAGCGATGGTCACAGAAGGGAATATAGCCGCCCCTTTCAACGAGGGGTACCAGGGTTTCCAAATAGGCCTTTATCGCTTCGGGACCCTTGGCCAGCTCAAGCTTATCTACGCCCCCCATTATTCTAAGCTCCTTGCCGTATTCTGCCAATAATTCTCCAGGATGGGAGCAACCGTTGACCTCAAAGGGGAACAAGCAGTTTATGCCGCCTTCCATAAGGTAGGGAAGTATTGGCCTGACATCTCCGTCGCAATCCGTATACCAAAGATCGATTCCGGCTGCATCAAGTTTTTTACGGATGCGCTTATACCTTGGCATGACTACGTTCTTAAAAAAATCCACCGTGACTATGGGACCGTTTTTGAAGCAGATATCTTCCCAGCCCGATGCAAAGTCAAAGTCAATATGAGGAAGGACCTGATCCAAAAAATCCTCTACCAACAGGCAGGCTGTTTCTACCATATCCTCCACCATATCGGGATAATCAAAACAAGCATAGGCCAGCCCCTCAAAAGTGAGCATATCCCGGATCTTGCCGATCATGGAACCGCAATTGACTCCCAATGGATAATCCCGATCTGAGGGATGGGCCTTCTTAATAGCCTCTATATCAACTTTTCTTGAGGGGTCATCCCTATTAAAGCGCTCCTCCTTGCACCTTTTCCAGTCATCTGGAGTAACAACGCTTGCTTTCATATAATGGGGGATGGTATCATGGCCGCTTTTAGGTACCTCCGCCAATAGACCGTCCTCGTTAATCATTATGTACGTTGTCTCGGTTTCATCCACCACTTTGGTCTCAAAAGGTGGTGACATCCAGACATTGCCCCCAACTACGGCTATCCTATCAAAGTTAAAGAAGAGATCCGCTTCCTGATTATTTGTAATACCATTTTCCACGAATATTGGCCATTCTCTGAAGTTTTCATCCCAATATCCAAATTCCATATTAAAGCACCGGTCGATAGGCTGATAGTGCATTTGGTTATTAAAGCGTTCCCTATCGGTCATGGTACCTTTCCATTTTGGTCTACATGGTTTAATAGCCATAGAAAATCCCCCTTAAATTATAAATTCAATCCTGGGTGTATTTATTAGCAGCATAACCTTTATGCATTTGAGTATCGTTCAATAGCCGTTACCAGCATATGAATGACTAACATAATCCATCAATACCATTATATCAGATCATAAAATAATGTCATCAGCTTAATAAAAATAGTGTATTAAGTTATCTACCGGATCTAAGGATAGACTAAATCAGGGTATTCCCGAAGCTTGGAGGTAAAATCGGATAGATATAAAAGGGTTATTGAATACAAGGTTGTACAGAAAAATGTCAAATGATATTTGACATTTTTCGTTTTATGATATATCATAGCTCTGTTCGGGAAATACGGGATATCCAAAAATATATACATAAGTATATATTTTATCCTTTTTTGTGCGGTTTATATACCGCCATCATGAGTTCTGGACTTATATAAACTACCAACCTAATATGGGCGGAGGATTGCTAACCAATCCCTTTGAGTTGTGATAAACACAATAGTTTCTATACCAGCTATAGATGCTATTTTTAATATTAGGGAATCGATTTGATAACTTCCAGTCTTAGCATTGGAACTTCCTACCTCCTTGCTCATTTGGGTAAAATTCGAGCAAGACCATAGGTAGTGTGACCATGACTCCCTATGCTAGCCAGGTAGTTTAAAGTATATTTATAATCATTTTACCGATTTGGGAGGTGCTTATTTTGGTCAATTCTAAGATTGCTAATAATCAGTCAAAAGAATTGATACAGAGCCTAAGTTATTAACCAGCAAGTTCTGGTGGAATGTTGTTAAAATTCTCTTCGGGCTCGCCCCGCTGACATTGTTTCTGCCCTTTGTTCGCTATGACTCGGTAGCAGGGTATAAAGGGTACACAATATCAGCCTTTCACATGCTGATAGGGACACATGGATTGGATGGACTCCTAAAATCCAATAATCTAAAACCCATGTCCTTTTTATTGGCTACGGTATTATTCTTCGTGATAGGTCTAGTGTTAGTTTTTGTTATTTACAGGCGTAAGCCCACTATTTTCACCTTGGCGGTATCATTACCGACCGTTGTTTCTTCATATTTCTTTACATCCATGTATACATGGATTGTTAAGCAAGGTGCACACATAATGATAGGCTTTCGTTTATTGCTGGTGATACAGCTGGCAATCATGGTATGCACCATTTTTGCTATAGTATTGAATCGTGTAAGTGCCAGAACCGGTGCTTTCAAAAGTCACTTGGCCATGTTTTCCATGTTGGCTCCAGGGCTTATTTACCTAATCGTGTTTTCATATCTACCCATGCCGGGTATCGTACTTGCCTTCAAAAGGTATAGAGTCTTCGGCAGAAACGTACTGGAGAATTTTTATAAGAGTGAATGGGTTATGTTTGAAAATTTCAAATATTTATTTTCCAGTCCCGATGCTGCTATGATCACCAGAAATACTATTCTATACAACGTCACTTTTATGCTATTGGGCTTAGTAGCCAGTGTTGGCCTGGCCATCCTAATAAGTGAGCTTCCCAATCGTAGAATGGCCAAAATATATCAAACCACTTATTTTCTACCATACTTTTTATCCTGGATGGTAGTTGCTTATCTGGGTTTTGCACTATTCAACTATGAGCTGGGTGTTCTTAACAGGATTCTAAAGACATTGGGTCTGGATCCGGTAGATTGGTATATGGAACCTAAATATTGGCCATTCATCTATGTTATCGCAAATCTATGGAAATATACAGGAAATGGGTCTATCGTATATATAGCCGCCATCGCGGGGTTTGATCCTGAAATATATGAGGCTGCATCTATAGACGGTGCCGGCAGGTGGAAACAGACGATGTACCTGACTATACCGATGCTGGTACCCATGATGACTCTGCTGACGATCTTGGCTGTAGGAAGAATATTCAATGCTGATCTTGGAATGTTCCTGTCCTTACCCATGGGTTCAGGACCCTTGCGCAATGTTTCCAATGTAATAGACCTATATGTATTTAACAGCCTACGCGGAGGCAGCAATATGGGATTCCCTGCAGCAGCGGCCTTTTATCAATCTTTAGTCGGATTTGTTCTTATCCTTACTACCAATACCATAGTTCGTAGGATAAATCCCGATAATGCTCTATTTTAGGAGGTGTGGGTGTTGGCAAAAGCTATTGTTGAACCAAGATTTAAATCTAAAAAACGTTGGCGGGATCCCAATAAAATATCCCCAAAAGCTAATGTTGCCTTGAATTTTGTCCTTATTCTGGGTATGCTGGCGAGTATTCTTCCCTTGCTGATAGTGATCAGTGTTTCTTTATCCTCTGAGACCACGATCTTAAGGGAGGGGTACGGCCTGTTTCCCAAAGACTTTACTCTGGATACCTATAAGTTTGCATTCTCGGATCCCAGATCCATTGTGAATGCATACAAGGTGACCATATATACTACTGTAGTAGCAACGGCTATATGCCTGGCGAATGTCGCACTGTTTGCATATCCCCTTAGCCGCCCCGATTTCCGTTTTCGTACCGAAATTACCTTTTTTATGTTCTTTACCATGCTATTTGGTGGTGGATTGGTCGCATATTATATTTTGATGACGGGTGTCTTAGGGCTTCGCAATAGCCTGTGGGCTATAATTCTGCCTTATTCCTTTAATTCTTTCTGGGTGATTGTTATGCGTACCTTTTTCCAGACGCAAGTCCCACTCTCCCTGATTGAATCTGCGAGGATTGACGGCGCCGGCGAATGGAGAACATTTTTACAGATTGTTCTGCCGATTTCTCTGCCCGGCCTGGCTACCATAGCTCTTTTCACGACCTTAGGTGTTTGGAACGATTGGTTTAATTGTGTCCTGTTTATCGATAAGCCTGAATTGTCCAATCTGAATACCTTGATCTATCGCGCCCTGACTTCAGCGCGTATGTTGCGGGAGATTGCTGCAACTATGGGTTCTGCTGATGCGGCGGCAGAGATTAGTAATCTGCCCAACGAGACCTTCCGGATGGCCTTGGCGGTCATTACCATGGGTCCCATCGTTTTAGCCTATCCCTTTTTCCAGAAATATTTCATAAAGGGGCTGACGGTTGGCTCAATCAAGGGTTAATCAGATTGCAGATATACCATATATTATAAAATGCTAATCCAGATTTAAATAGTCCTATGCTATATAGCATAAGGCACTATTTATAAGACATAAATTAATTTACAGGAGGATTGTTATGAAAATCTATTCTAAGACAATGCTGGTATTGCTTCTTGCTTTAACTTTAATCTTAACCAGCGTTATTGGTTGTTCACCTACGGCTCAGGAAACGGGCGACGATGTGTCTACCCCGGCGACTGAAGATGAAACACCTGCGGATGATCCTGCAGACGATGACACCGAAGGGCCTGTTGCGGCTGATTTAGAACCATATGAATTAACATACTATATGCTTGTTAATTCAATCACGCCGGATCTGGATATGGTTATGGAGAAGGTTAATCCCATAGTGGAATCAGAAATAAATGCCACCGTGGATCTGGTCATGTTAGACTGGGGTACATGGGAAGAGCGCTTTAACACCGCGATAAACGCTGGAGAGAAAATCGACATAGCTTTTACCGCTGATTGGTATGGCTATCTGGATTCAGTGGCTAACAACTTCTTCTTACCACTTAATGATCCCGAGGATAATCTTCTTGAAAAATATGCACCGAAGGTTATCGAACAATTGGGCGAAGGTTTCGTAATCGGTTCCCAAATAAATGGTGTAAACTATGGGGTTCCCACTGACAAAGAATTTGCCGTTAATGGTGGATTTGTGTGGAATAAGGACCTTGCAGATAAGTATAACCTTGACATGTCCTCGGTAGAATCCGTTGAAGATTTAGAACCAATGCTGAAGGTAATAAAGGAAAACGAACCCAATGTTATTCCCTACCTTGTCGAACAAGGCGGCGGTATGTATACAATACCCAGTGTAGATTTCTTCAAGGGCCTAGGTGTTAGTTATGACGATCTTGAGGACACGGAAATAAAATGGTATTGGGAGCGGGAAGATGTACTCGCAATGGCAAGGACCCATCAGAAATATTATAAGGAAGGGTATATCCACAAGGAAGCTTATACCGAGAATAATAGGTATAATGATCACTTGCTGGAGGGTGACTTCTTTGTTACACAG
>DGDX01000119.1:0-350 GCA_002385665.1 Firmicutes bacterium UBA3941 | reverse complement strand
CCAATGAGCTGATGAGCGCGGCTGGGAACAAATTCCAACTAGATGAAAAAGAGATCACGCCCTATGTAGCGGTATCTATTCATGCTGCTGGTTCTATGCTTGCAATACCGAGAACTTCTGAAGACCCTGCACGTGCCATGATGTTCATTAATATGATGCATACTAATAAAGAACTGGTTAATCTGCTGGTATGGGGCATCGAGGGAGTTCATCATACAGTCGTACAGGAAGATCCTAAGCTAGTGTCACCTATAGAAGGAAACACCTGGACCACAAGTATACTTCCCTGGACTATTGGAAATGTCTTTAACCATTGGCTGGGAGAGCATGAGGATCCAAATAAACATGAA
>DGDX01000008.1:2147-11859 GCA_002385665.1 Firmicutes bacterium UBA3941 | reverse complement strand
AGGGATATCCCAATAATAGTGAATTCCGCCGTGGATGAAATTGGTGTCATCCAGAGGGCATTGGAGCTGGGGGCGACGGACTATTTTACAAAACCCCTGACTATGGAGCAGATGGGGGTGGTCTTGCCTGTAAAGGTAAAGAACGCCCTGAAGGCATATGAGCAAAAGCGGCTCCTGGTCCAGATGAATCAAAGGATGAGGGAAGAGCTGGAGTTTGCCACTGCCCTTCAGAGCATCCTGATAGACGGATCCAAGTCCCTGCCCGGAATCGACATGGTAGGCAGGTATATCCCAAGTGCCGAGCTCAGCGGGGATTACTATGAATGCCTGCAGATAGGGGATAGGATATGGATGCTGATAGCGGATGTTTCAGGCCATGGTGTGGCCTCTGCCATGATCTCCTCCATGATAAAGGTTATGTTTCAAAACCTGGTTGAGCAGCATACCTCTCCGGCACAGGTTCTGGACAGCATGAATGCGACCTTCTATAACCTGACCGACGGCACCTATTTTATAACCGCCTTTGTGGGCCTGATAGAGGATGGGATCCTTACCTATTGCAATGGGGGCCATCCCTATCCGGTGATCCTGGATTCCCGGGACAACAGGACCTATATGCTGGAGGAAAACGGACTTATCCTGGGGGTTATGGAGGATTATGAGTATAAGACTTACAGCAGGGAGATAAATCCCGGGGATTACATATTAATGTACACGGACGGCCTCCTGGAGCCAAAAGAGGAAGGCAATGATATGAGAAACTGCAATGATTTTTTGGATTATATAGACAGGCATAAGGATATGGTAAAGGGAGACCCTGCCTTGCTCCTGGATTCCATAGTTAAGGATTTTGGCAAGGATAGTGTAGAGAGGCTCAGAGATGATGTGGCGGTTATCGTCGTTAAAATAAAATAATGGAAAAGTCCAAAGGACCTTTCCATTACTCGATATAGTTTACCTTGTTCTTCTCAGCGAAGGATTTAAGTACGCCGGTGACCCATTCAAAATCGTCTTTTATGATGCCTTTTTCTATGATGTATGGGACCTCTTCACCATGGATATCAATTTCCAACCTATCAACGGTTCTGGTAATGAATAACTTTTTCTTTTCTACCTGTGTCTTACGTATGGCTGCTATATTCTTGGCTGCAAATCTTTTCCAATGTTTACCGGCACCAGTGTTAATGGATAATTCACCCAGGTCTGCGTTGAACTCCTTAACATATTGTGGTGTAGGCATTGACATTCCCTCCTTAAACGTATTTAGCTCTCCTTAAGTAGAATTACGTTCAAGAATGATTTCAAGTGTCAAAGCGAAGAGTAATAGGAAAGACAATGATGTGCGCAAGAGAGCCATTATGGAAATTATACCATATTTAGGGCTATATTTAAAGGTTGTTTTAAAAAATATCCGGATTCAGAGCTAAATATTTGTTAATATCCAGGCAAAAGAAGGAGATTATATGAGAACTCTTATAAAAAACATAGATATTTTGACCATGGACGAAAAACTGGGTCACATCCAGGGGGGCTGCATCCTCATTGAAGATGATGAGATTGCCTTTGCAGGCAGTGAGGCAGACCTTGGAAAGGCTGATGATTACGATATAATAGAAGACGGCAGGGGAATGCTGGCAATACCCGGCCTTGTAAACACCCATACCCATACGGCCATGTCCCTCTTTAGAGGATATGCCAACGATCTCCCCCTTATGAAATGGTTGGAGGAATTGATTTGGCCTGCAGAGGACAGGCTGGAGGAGGCCGATGCCTATTGGCTGTCCATGCTGGCCATTGCCGAGATGATAAGGGGCGGGGTGACCGTTTTTGCCGATATGTATATGTTTATGGAACAGACGGCCAGGGCCGTACTTCATTCCGGGGTAAGAGGGGTTTTGGCCAGAGGCCTTCAGGGGCCGGACGGGAAATCCCATAACAGGCTGGAAGAGAACCGAATACTCTGGGAAAACTGGCATGAAGAAGGGGACGGCAGAATCCAGGTGATGGTAGGGCCCCACGCAGTCTATACCTGCGGGCCTTCCTACCTTGTGGAAGTCAGAGACCTGGCTCATAAGCTGGGGACAGGGATACATATACACCTGTCGGAAACCAGGCAGGAAGTGGAGAACTGCATAAAGGAATATGGCAAGAGTCCGGTCAGGCACCTGTATGACCTGGGTCTCCTGGACGGCCATACCCTGGCAGCCCACTGTGTCCACCTGTCTCCGGAGGATCTGGACATCCTAAGGGAGAAGGATGTCAGGGTGGCCCATTGTCCCGCCAGCAATTTAAAGCTGGGAAGCGGTATTGCGCCGGTCCAGGAGATGTTGGATCGGGGAATCACCGTCTCTTTGGGTACTGACGGTGCTGCCAGCAACAACAACCTGAGCATAGTTAAGGAGATGGCCCTGGCCGCCCTTGTTTCAAAGGGGGTAAGAGAAGATGCCACCCTTGTGCCGGCTGCCCTTGCTCTTAAGATGGCTACAAGTCACGGAGCCAGAGCCCTGGGCCTGGAGGACAGGATAGGGAGCCTCAGCCCCGGCAAAAAGGCTGATATAGTCCTGGTGGATACCGACAAGCCCCACTACCAGCCCCATGGGGATTGGGCAACCCATCTGGTGTACAGCGGGCATTCCGGGGATGTGGACAGCGTGTGGGTCAACGGCAGGAAACTCTTGGAGAAGAAGGAACTGTTAACAATAGATCTGGACAGGGTGTATTCTGAGGTTGGAAGCATCTATAATAGGGTAATGGGTACGAGTAATGGATGATCTGGGGGTAGACGGAAGATGAACAACAGGAAAATAATAGATGCGAGGGCTTTCAGGGAGGAACTTGGGGAGATTTTAATGGCAGCCAGAAGCCTCATCGTCTATGAAGAGCTGACCCGGCTGCCTGCTTTAAGGCGTTTAGCGGAGCTCCTGGAAGGGCTTTTGGAGAAGTCCTGGGGCCCGGCCCGGCTCATAGAGAGCTATACCGGTTTCTTAAATGCCTTTTTATCCTCAATCCCCATGGACGAATCCCATGACTATTCATGGAAGGATTGGATTCTGGATGCAGTGCTATATACGGAGAATAAATTTACCCTTTGGGCAGAAAAAAATAAGGACCATCTACCCAAGGCCATGTCCATAGCGGTGGAGAATGACCTTCGTTCCATCCAAAGGCTGGCGGATATCCCCTGGCAGGACCTTGTGGAGGTGTTGGGGGAGGAAACAGACGGTTTCCATCCGGTAAACATTTTTTCTGGCCAGGAGGCCGGAGGTTGGCCGGAAGTCTGCGGCCGCAGGGGACTTAAAGGCTGGAATGTAGAGGCACTGAAAGAGCACTACAGGCTTAAGGGCTCCGGTATCTTCAGCAGGTATTACGGCTTTTATTGGGACGGCTCTACCCTAAAAGGGATTAAAAACACCGATCCCATAACTCTGGATCGGCTATTGGGTTACGATATTCAAAAGCAGGTGTTGCTGGACAACACCGAAAGGTTTGTGTCCGGCTATCCGGCCAACAACGTCCTTCTTTACGGGGACAAGGGGACGGGAAAGTCCTCCATGGTCAAAGCCCTGATCCATGAGTTTGGAGACAGGGGCCTTAGAATGATCGAACTGCCCAAAAAACACCTGGGCGATTATTATTCCATACTCAGGTATATAGAGGGCAGGATGTACAGGTTTATTCTCTTCATCGATGACCTTTCCTTTGAAGAGCATGAGGTGGAATACAAGCATATCAAGGCACTGCTGGAAGGGGGCCTTCAACCTAAACCATCCAACCTGTTGGTCTACGCCACCTCCAACCGCAGGCATCTGGTGAGGGAGGTTGTGGCGGACAGGAGCAGCGTGGGCTATAATTACAACGACAGAAATGAAATATCGCCCACGGATTCCATGCAGGAGAAGTTGTCCCTGGCGGACCGGTTTGGCATTACCCTGACCTTTATATCCCCAAACCAGGAGGGCTACCTTGAAATGGTGGAGGCTATGGCCAGGGAGCGGGGACTGGATGTTGACAGGGAAGTACTGCGGGCCGAGGCCTTAAGGTGGGAGAAGAGGTACAATGGCCGTTCAGGCCGAACAGCCAAACAATTTATTGATCATATAGAGGGCGGTCTTTGACCGTCTTTTTTTATTAAAAAAATTGAATATAAATGATGTTTAACCCAGGGGAAAAATGGTGATAATATACTATATATGTGTAATATAGTTATTAAAACTCTGTTATATGGTAATTAAAAGAACTATAAATGTTTCGTAAAACTTTTGAAATATTTTTGGGTTATAATATGCACAAGGAAAAGAGTAATTTTACAAAAGCAGCTTTTCCCGGATAGATTAAATTAACATAGCATCATAGGTTTACTAAAACACGCAGGGAGGGGAAACGATGAACACAATCTTAAAATCCGATATTGTAAGGGGTATCACGGGTGTGGGATTGTCCATCGGCATCATTTTAGCATTTATGTTTCCCGTTGTTTTTATGGACCTGTTTTCAAAGTTTATTAACCTTGGATAAATTTTTACAGATACCCAACGATAAATCTTTTGCTTATTTAGCTTGTTGCCTGACAAAAATGAGTTATTGATAAGCAGATGATGAAGTTGCGTTCAATAGCTATGATGATCGTTGCTACTCCAGCTATTTCAGTTAGCTATAGATAGCATCTGGCAGCTTTCCGATGTAACTTGATCGCTGCCTGAGCAAGTCATCCTCCTATTAGATATACGTACTTAACGATCAATAGCTATTGTATATTAGGATCACCTAGGTTTTGTCTTAAATAATCAAAGTACACCGCCGGGCCTTGTCTGCCTTGCGGTGTTGCTTTTTTGGGATTAATTATATAGCGACAAACAATAATCGCCCGAATCCTATATGATTCCGGGCGATTATTGTTTATATTATTTCATAAAGACATGATTGCCTATGGTTTCGGTATAATCGGTAGGCCGTTTGAACATCCATCTGGACGTTGCGGTTTTGGGATTGTAGTAGAACAGGCATCCATTCGTTGGGTCAATTCCATTCAGGGCATCCATAGCAGCCCTATAGCTTTCCTCATCAGGCTCCAGGTTTATCTGCCCGTCCTGCACACAGGTAAATGCCCAAGGTTCATATATTACCTCATACAAGGTATCCGGAAACAATGGGGAATTCAGCCTGTTTACTACAACGGCACCAACGGCCAATTTACCAAGATAGCTCTCGCCACGGGCCTCCCCATGGATAACCCTGGCCAAAAGTTCAAGATCCTCTGACTTTCATGGGGTTTCCCTTTGGGATAGGCTATCAACGAAGGATGGATCATCGTCCACACTTACGTTGCTATGGCGGGCATCAACAGGGAGAGTAAAAAAGTTTAGAATCATCAGGTTAAAAACACAGAGACACAAAAACTTTTTCACCTTTAATCCCTCCTCGAGTCTATTATTCACCGATTGAAAATAAAAATGTCTGGAAGTTTCAATAAAGAAAACCAAAAATCGCAATTTTGGTATATAATGATTATTATCCTATAAGTCCTGCTTTTTAATTTTTATACATAACACGACCTGGACATGACCAGGGATCAACCCACTTTATGGGTGGAAATAATACAGCATTTGGCAGATTGAGTAATATTAATTTTTAAATTAACCTATTGTGCTAGTTCATAATCTTAAGTAATAAGCGGTTAATAGCCATTACTAGCATATAATTGACTAGCACAACGCGTTAAATTAACCATAAGGAAAGGATGGGATTTATTTGCTGACGGATATTCAGATAGCGCAATCGACCAAATTAAGGCCCATTGACGAAATAGCAGAACAGGCCGGGATAGATGAGAAATATCTGGAGAGGTACGGAAACTACAAGGCCAAGGTAAAGCTTGGGATATTTGATGAGCTCAAGGACAGGCCAAAGGGTAAATTGATATATGTCACAGCCATTACCCCAACCCCTGCCGGGGAGGGAAAGACCTGTACGGCAATCGGCCTTACCCAGGGACTGGGAAAGCTTAACAAGAACGTTATGGTCTGTCTCAGGGAACCCTCCCTTGGGCCCACCTTTGGCATAAAGGGAGGAGCCGCCGGCGGAGGCTATTCCCAGGTACTGCCAATGGAGGATATCAACCTTCATTTCACCGGCGATATCCATGCGGTCACCGCTGCCCACAATCTACTGGCGGCTATGATAGAGAATCACATAACCAAGGGCAACGAGCTGGGGATTGATCCTACCCGGATTCTGTGGAAGAGGGTTATGGACATAAGCGACCGGCAACTGAGAAATATCGTGGTGGGCCTCGGTGGAAAGGCCAACGGCACCCCCCTGGAATCGGGGTTTGATATTTCCGTGGCCTCCGAGGTTATGGCCATCCTCTGTCTGGCATCGGATATAACCAACCTTAAGGAGAGGCTGAGCAGGATCCTGGTAGCCTATACATACGACGGCAAACCCGTCTACGCGGGACAGCTGAAGGCGGTGGGGGCATTGGCGGTCCTCCTGAAGGATGCAATCCTGCCCAATTTGGTACAGACCTTGGAGGGACAGCCCGCCTTCGTCCATGGGGGCCCCTTTGCCAACATAGCCCACGGTAACAATTCCATCATAGCTACCAGACTGGGACTCAGGCTGGCCGACTATGTGGTAACCGAAGGTGGATTTGCAGCAGATCTGGGGGCTGAAAAGTTCTTTGATATCGTTACCAGGGTTACAGACTTAAAGCCCGATGTTGCTGTACTGGTAGCAACGGTGAGAGCCCTTAAGTTTCACGGTGGGGTAGCCAGGGACAATCTGAATCAGGAAAACCTGGAAGCCCTGAAAAAGGGAATTGCCAACCTGGATCAGCACATAGACAACTTAAGGAATTGTTTCGGGCTTCCCGTAGTGGTAGCCATAAACAGATTCCCCTCGGATACGGAGGCCGAGCTGGAGCTCCTGATGGAGCATTGCCAGGGTCTGGGCGTAAGTGCTGCTCTGTCAGAAGTAGTGGCAAAGGGCGGAGATGGTGGTATCCAATTGGCGGAGGCCGTTCTAAAAGCCCTGGAAGAGGAGAATGAATTTACCCATGCCTATCCCCTGGATATATCAATTCGCGAGAAGATTGAGATGCTGGCGAAAAAGGTTTATCGTGCCGATGGAGTTGCCTATACAAGCAGGGCCAGCAGGAGCATTAACTCCCTGGAAGAACTGGGGTATGGGAACCTGCCTATCTGTGTCGCCAAGACCCAGATGTCCTTTAGCGATGATCCGGCACTAAAAGGAGCACCCAGGGGTTGGACCCTGAATATAAGGGATGTTCGGGTATCAGCGGGAGCAGGGTTTATTGTGGTATTGACAGGCGAGATGCTTACCATGCCCGGACTGCCCAAAAACCCCGCTGCTGAAAATATCGATATACTGGAGGACGGTACCATCCTCGGACTCTTTTAAGGACTGTCCCCGCTGGTTTTCAGGAATTCATCCGCAACCTTGAATATATCTCCGGCCCCCATGGTCAGGACCAGATCCCCGGGCTGTACGTTTTGGCTTAGAAAATCCACAGCTTCGTGGAAGGAAGTCATGTATCTTGCGGGCTTTCCCTTCCTGTGGATTTCCCTGGCCAGGTTTTCGGAAGTTACCCCTTCGATAGCCTTTTCTCTGGCTGCATAGATATCTGTGATCAGGATTTCATCGGCATCCAGAAGGGATTCTGAGAATTCATAGAACAGCTTTTCCGTTCTGCTGTAGGTATGGGGCTGGAAGACACACCATATCCTCTTATGCGGATACTTACGGGCTGCCTGCAGGGTGGCCCGTATTTCAGTTGGATGGTGGGCATAATCGTCTACCACGGTTATGTCATTGAAACTGCCCTTTACCTCGAACCTTCTGTGGGTGCCCTTAAAGGAGGCCAAAGAGTCCCTGATGGTTTCCGCGGATATACCTATTGACCATGCGGCAGCCGTTGCTGCCAGGGCATTATAGATATTATACCGGCCCGGTATCTGAAGCTGGAACCTGCCCATATCCTGCCCCTTGTATACCCCGCGGTAGGACGGATGGCCCTTATCATCGTAGATGATGTCCCGGGCTACCCAGTCTGCCTGGTTCTCTATGGCAAATCCAACCTTTCTTGCCGGGATATCCTTTAAGAGCCTGGCAACCAGGGGATCGTCCATGCAGCCTATAACCATCCCTACGGGGGAAACAAGGCCGGCATATTTTTCAAAGGCCTGGTAAATACACTGAATATCCTTATAATAGTCCAGGTGATCCTCGTCTATATTAAGGATAATGGCGATATAGGGCTCGAAGTGTAAAAAGCTCTCATTATATTCACAGGCTTCGGTTATAAAGTACCTGCTGTTGCCGATTCTAACATTGCCGCCGATGTCGTCCAGCTCTCCGCCCACCAGGATAGTGGGATCCAGACGTGCATTTTGCATAATGATGGACAGCATGGAGGTGGTAGTGGTTTTTCCATGGCTTCCGGCCACACCAATGGAGTATGGGTAGGTCTCCATGATATGGCCCAGGAGGGTAGCCCTCTCAATTACGGGAATGCCCCTTTCCCGGGCAGCCATCAGCTCTGGATTATCCTCACTGATGGCGATGGTATATACCACCCAATCGGCGTTACCTATATTAGATGCATCATGGCCTATGTATATCCTGGCGCCCTTGTTTGCCAGGCCGTCGGTAAGGTGGGTCTGCTTTATATCCGAACCTGAAACGGTATAGCCCTTGTGGATGAGGATATCAGCCAAACCGCTCATGCTGATTCCCCCTATACCTATGAAATGAACATGATTTCCTTTGAGATCTTCTATATGCAATTTCTTCATGGGATCCTCTCCTCTGAAATCACTGATTATTTTAATGTATCCATTATTTTGCCAAATTATGTATGTCCTTAGGGTTTTGGGACAAAATTTGCAGGACAAAAGGGAGTTTTTCAGGGCAAAGGGGCAAAAAATACTAGGTAATGGACAATATTCCAATAAAATAACCAGATTTATTTTCAAATATTCAGTTGACATTCTTAATATCATGTACTATAATTATGAATCGTGGCCAGGAAAGGTGAATGGTCACAAGAGAATATGGAGGAGTACCCAAGTGGCTAAAGGGGGCAGACTGTAAATCTGTTGGCTCAGCCTTCGGTGGTTCGAATCCGCCCTCCTCCACCAAAGTCGGCCGATAGTCTATCGGCCATTTTTTATATTTACTTTCTTATATGAATTATTTCTTCCGGTATGGATTAGTAATTTTTTATCTATGAGTTCTTTGAGAGGGATATCTCTTTTAAGTAGCAGAGGGGTGCTGAAATGGGGACGTTTTTTGAATTCTTGGAGGTTATTAAAAAGGAGCTGATAGTGTTTGGCACTGCCGCCCTTCCCGTGATTGAGCTAAAGGGGGCTATCCCTGTAGGGATAGGTATGGGGCTGGGTACCTGGACTTCATTTATCCTTGCCTACCTGGGATCAATCCTGCCGATTCCTTTTCTCCTACTTTTCTTAAAGCCCGTTATGGCCTACTTAAAAAAGACCAAGCTTCTGGCACCCTTTGCCAACTGGGTAGAGAGGCGGACCAACAGAAAGATGGTAAGCGTAAGAAAATACAGCCTCCTGGGTCTGTTTATATTCGTTGCTATCCCCTTACCTTCAACTGGAATCTGGACAGGCTCGGCCATAGCATCCTTTCTCGATATCAGGATAAAGCACGCCTTTCCCGTTATAGCTCT
>DGDX01000008.1:1750-1893 GCA_002385665.1 Firmicutes bacterium UBA3941 | reverse complement strand
AATTAATCCGTTTTGCTGGTTGGAAATGTGTTGATAATGACTATTGAAAGCTAATTAACTTCCATGTATAGGATGATGGTTATTCCGGCTGCTTTCAAATTACCCCACAAATCCATCATCCCCAGTAACGGCTTTATGGAAGC
>DGDX01000008.1:0-1481 GCA_002385665.1 Firmicutes bacterium UBA3941 | reverse complement strand
TAAGATAATGAACTGGCAGAAAGGTTAAAATACTAATATAAAAAGCAATATATATTCCTTATCAAGAGCGGTGGAGGGACGGGCCCTATGAAACCCGGCAACCAATCAGATTCAGATCAGGTGCCAATTCCCGCAGAATTCTATTCTGAAAGATGAGGGTAATTATGAAGACAGCCCTCTTTTCACAAGAGGGTTTTTAATTTATAGGAGGACGAGATGAACAAGAAACTATTTACTTCGGAATCAGTAACCGAAGGGCATCCGGATAAGATCTGCGATCAGATATCCGATGCAATATTGGACGCTATTTTAGAGCAGGACCCCATGGCAAGGGTAGCCTGCGAGACCGCCATAACCACCGGTATGGTTTTGGTAATGGGTGAAATCAGTACCGGTTGCACAGTAGATATTCCCGGAGTTGTCAGGGATACAATAGAAGGTATTGGATATACGAGTACTGAATACGGATTTGATGCCAGGACCTGCGCAGTGCTCACATCCATTGACAGGCAATCGCCGGATATAGCCATTGGGGTAGACAAATCCCTGGAGGCAAAACAGGACTCTGAAGGTAAGGAAGATGACCTTGAGTCTATCGGGGCCGGAGATCAGGGAATTATGTTTGGTTTTGCCTGCAATGAGACCCCGGAACTCATGCCCCTGTCCATTTCCCTGGCACATCAGTTAACCCTTAGACTTGCCATTGTAAGAAAGGAAGGGATACTTCCCTATTTAAGGCCGGACGGTAAATCCCAGGTGACGGTGGAATATGAAGGCGACAGGCCCGTCAGAGTGGATACCGTGGTCATCTCCACCCAGCACAGCAGCGAGATAAGTCAGAAGACTCTAAGAGATGATATCATAAAATATGTAATAAAACCTGTTGTCCCCAAGGAGCTATTGGATGGGGATACCAGGTACTTGATAAACCCCACCGGCAGATTTGTGGTAGGAGGTCCCCAGGGGGATTCAGGCCTTACGGGACGTAAGATAATAGTGGATACCTACGGCGGTTACGCCCGCCATGGCGGTGGCGCTTTTTCCGGCAAGGATCCGACAAAGGTTGATCGTTCCGCAACTTATTATGCAAGATATGTTGCAAAGAACATAGTAGCAGCGGGGCTTGCGGATAAGTGCGAGGTGGGGCTGGCCTATGCTATCGGCGTTGCAAGGCCCGTGTCTGTCCTGGTGGACACCTTTGGAACCGGAAAAATATCCGATGATGATATCATAACCCTGATAAATAAAAACTTTGATATGCGACCTGCAGCCATCATCCGGGAATTGGACCTTCGAAGGCCCATATATCGCCAAACGGCCGCCTATGGTCACTTTGGAAGGAAGGATATCCAAGTGCCCTGGGAGAGGACGGACAAGGCGGAGCTGCTTAAGAAGCAGGCTGCGGCACTTAAATAGGTGGACTTAACTCCACATGTTCATTGTAAATACTGGTAATGGCTATTGATTGCTCCTTCCGACAT
>DGDX01000091.1 GCA_002385665.1 Firmicutes bacterium UBA3941 | reverse complement strand
AGATGTGTATAAGAGACAGGGTTCTTACCTTCTGGTCCATGGTCCACATCAGTGCCCCCTTCTCCCCATAGGAATAGGGGAATTTACCGTCAGGGGTAAAAGCGAAGATGGGCTCTTTTGCCTTATCCAGGTAGTATCTCATGTCGTCCATGGTGCGTTCCTCATCACAGCCTATGACTATACGCAGTTCTCTATTGCAGGGTATCCGGTTATCCTTGATATATTTCAGGGCATAGTATGTCGCTATAAGGGGGCCCTTCATATCCTGGGCTCCTCTCCCATGGACATGACCATCCATTACGGCACCACTAAAGGGGTCATTCTCCCATCCTGTACCGGGTTCCACCACATCCAGATGTGAAACCACATCAATCCTTTCAGAGGCAGGATTTCCCGGGATTCGTACAGCCAGTGCATGGCCATCGTACTCCTTGACTTCGAATCCGTCATTTTGGGCCTTGGCTTTTAACCAGACGTAGCCTTCATAAACCTTCTTTCCGTAAGGCATACCTTTTGTCACCGTAGCCTCGTCAAAAACTGTAGGTATTCTTATGAGCTCTGAAACGCTCCTTATTAAATCTCCATGATAATCTTTAAATTCATATCTCATGAAAAGGGGTACCACATCTTAGAAGGCGGCGGGTATATAATCCGGGATACAATCCAGAATGCGCAGAAGAGCAATAGGCCCGTATAAATCGCTTTAAAGATTTTATCAGCCTTGCCTTCTTCATGTTCACAGTAGTAGGTTCTGGTCTTACCCCTCCCGTAACCCCTTAAATCCATGGCGTTGGAGATATTACCAACGCGCTCAAAGGAGGAAATTATCAGTGGAACCAGTATAAGCACGTTCTGCTTTATGCGGTCCATCAGGGGTACCTTCTTTGGGTCCAGTTCAACTCCTCTCGCTTGCATAGAGATTTTAATATTTTCATAGTCTCTTCCTATATCTGGTATATACCTAAAGGCTATAGAGAATATTGTACATATCTTGTAGGGAACCTTTATTGAATACAGGCCGGCTGCCAACTCCGATGGCGTTATGGAAAGGACAAAGACCATGGATATCAGGAAAGAGGTAATCATCTTTAAAAACCGTATGGATAGATACCACAGGGTTTCAAGGGATATAAAGAGCCTTTTGGTGAAGCTGACCAGAACGGTACGGCTGCCCCCACACCAGAATGCACCTATATCCGGGTTTGCCAGCCAGAACAAAACGATGTTCAGAAGATTGACTGCAGCCACAACTATAAAGAAATATCTCAGGGTCTTCCATTCAGGCCTTAGGGAGACTAGTCCAATGATTCCGACTATGAAAAGGGGTAGTATAAGTCTGAGATCAAAGGACATGATGATGTAGACTAAAAGGATAACGAAGGCACGCACCTTGGTTTTTCCCGTCAGCTTATGGAGATAGGTGTCGCCGGGGATCAGATTAAGAAGTGGACTTTTCATTATCCTTTTTCATCCTTTCATAGGCAATAAAGTGTTCTATATAGCTTTCAGGGTCCAGATCCAATCGTTTGGCCAGGGTATAGAGGGAAGTCTGCTTCAGGCTGGCCTTGGTTATCACATCATCGTCCGACAGAACCTTGAAGACCGAATCGTCGGCTATAAGCTCTCCATCGGAAAACACCAAGGCCCGATCCGTGTATTCTATGGCAAGGTGCATATCATGGGTTATGAAAATAATCGTAATCCCATATTTCCTGTTCAGATCGTCCAAAAAGTTCATGATTTCCGTGTAGTGATAATAATCCTGGCCGGCTGTAGGTTCGTCCAAGATGATGATATCGGGCTGCAAAACCAGTATCGAGGCAATGGTGACCCGCTTTCTTTGCCCATAGCTGACCGCGTAGATAGGCCAATTCCTCATCCCATAGAGGTTGCACATGTCAAGGGCCCTTTCCACTGCGGCATCTATCTCTTCTCTGCTCTTATCCCGTAGCAGTAAGGCGAGTTCCACCTCGTCCAAAATGATATCCTTAACCAGCATTTGATTGGGGTTTTGCATGACATACCCGATTTTTTCCCCAATCTCCTTTATGCTGTACTGGAGGTAATTTTCGCCCTCAATGCAGATTTCACCCCTGTCGGGCCTTATTATCCCGCATAGGAGCTTGGCCATGGTGCTCTTGCCCGCTCCATTTTTCCCTATGAAAGCCACCTTTTCACCCCTGTCTATGGAGAAGGAAACGTCCTTTAGTACATCCCCATCCCCATATGAAAAGGAAACATTCTGCACCCTTAGGATTTCATCCGTGGCGGGGATGGCTGATCTCTTAACCGGAGTTCTAAAATGCTTTTTAAGCTTATCTTCAAAGGGGGACAGGTCCATACTGTGAATGTCGGATAGTACCTCCTGGCCGGTAAAGGTACATCCGGCATATTTCATAGCCATGATATATAAGGGTTCCCTGATGCCGTATTTGGGAAGCAAATTGGAGGTAAGCAGTCTATCCGGGGTACCATCAAATACGATCCTGCCCTCGTTCATAAGAACGATTCTATCCACAGGCCGGTGAAGCACGTCCTCAAGACGGTGCTCTATGATGATAACGGTCTTTTTCTGTTCAACGTGGATTTGATGGATCAGCTCAATGGCCTGCATCCCCGCCTGGGGGTCGAGGGAGGCTAAGGGCTCGTCAAAGAGCAAAAGGTCCACATCATCGTGGAGTACTCCTGCCAGGGCTACCTTTTGCTTTTGGCCTCCCGATAGCTCATAGGGCAGATGAAGAAGGAAATCCTCCATCCCAACTATTTCGCTTGCCCTTTGCACCTTGGGTATCATTTCCTCCCTGGGGACACTTTGATTTTCCAGAGCGAAGGCTATATCCTCGCCGACGCTTAAGGCAACAAATTGGGCATCGGAATCCTGTAGAACGGTACCTACGGTTTTGCTCAATGCGAAAATGCTGGCAGTTTTGGTTTCTCTGCCAGCAATTTTGCATGAGCCGGTTATTTTACCTTCGTATGAAAAGGGGTTTAACCCGTTGATGCAGTTAGCCAAGGTTGACTTTCCGCTTCCGCTGGGACCTAAAATTAAAACCTTTTCCCCTTGATAAATAGTTAAATTGATATTATGTAGTGTAGGGGATGATTGCGATTTGTATTGAAATCCAAAATCGATGAATTCTACTATAGGTTTTCTCATTTTAGATATTCTGCTCTTCCTTTACTTCCTTCTCTTCTAGTTTCAGGTCTGTGCCTCTGGCATTTCGTCTCGCCAACAGGATGAGTATGGGGATACCTATAATAACCAATACCAAGGTGTTGGATAGCCCGGCTGCCATCGCCTGGAGGAAGGTTATTTCCAATTCTCCGCCGTAAAACAGGGTAGTCAGTATTGGAGTTATCACACCAAAGGCCAGAGCATTACCTATGACACAGGCAACGGCATAGATGATCGCATGGACAGGCTTAAAGATACCTTCATCGATATTGGCGCCATATAAGGGCAGGAGCCCCACAATGAAACCCAAGACCCCATTGCCAATGGACCAGTCAAACCAGTAGCCCCAACCTCCGATGAGATCCGCAATAAGATTACCGACAGCGCATGCCACAGCCGCCGGAAGGGCACCAAACATCGCTCCAACGATAACAGGTATGATCATAGCAGTTGTTAGTTTAGTATTAGTAAACACAGGGATGCCACCGTAGTTCATCAGGACACCAAATAAGGCCGCACCGATAGCTATAGCTACCACTGTTTTGGTGTTCCATACACCAAGAATCTTTTGAGAAGTGGTCTTCATCTTTACCCCTCCTATATATTTTAATATTCACAGCCAAGCTGGCTGTAAAACATAAAAGGTCTATAAAGATTTATCGGATAAGCAATCCAGTGATCACTTAAGCAACTAAAAACTTGATTACTGTGATGTATCTAAGGAGCAATATCTTTATTTCAAGGATGTATATAATTTTATAGGTTGTAGGTTTTTTGGATATCAAAGCAATTATTATTTCAACATATCGATATTAACGAATTTAAAAATCATATATGATAGGTCTATATACCAGGATGTTGCCTGATTGTTGCCTAGTACACTTGTATTGTTATGCTTGTTCTTTTTATAATTATATTTGTAAGTGAGTATAATTGCAAGTAATTTTAGGATCTATTGTATAATTTAAGGGGTTTATCAGTAAATGTAGTCCTGTATTTATAGATATTTAGAGCTGAGGGATGTATAATAAAATTAATTCATTATTAAGAAAGGTTGATGGGGTATACATGAGTAAGGCAGATACCATTTTTATAAATATGTGTAAAGAGATTTTAAATGAGGGCTTTTCATCTGAAGGGCAGAAGGTCAGAGCCCGTTGGGAGGATGGGACCCCGGCCCATACCATAAAGAAGTTTGGGGTGGTAAATAGATATGACCTTTCGGAGGAATTCCCTATACTGACCCTAAGGGGTACCAACTTAAGGGCCGCAATAGATGAGTTATTGTGGATATGGCAGAAAAAATCCAACAATGTAAAGGATCTGAACAGCCGGATATGGGATAGTTGGGCTGACGAATCCGGCTCTATTGGTAAGGCCTATGGATATCAGATGGGGGTTAAGCACAAGTATGCCGAGGGCGAATTCGATCAGGTGGACAGGGTACTCTATGATTTAAAGAATAATCCATATAGCCGGCGGATAATAACGAACATATATGTCCATGAAGATCTTCATGCCATGAACCTCTATCCCTGTGCCTACAGCATGACCTTCAATGTGACCGGCAATAAGCTTAACGGGATCCTAAATCAGCGTTCCCAGGATGTGTTGGTGGCAAACAACTGGAATGTATGTCAATACGCCATACTGATGCATATGTTTGCCCAGGTTAGCGACTTTGAGGTGGGTGAACTGGTCCATGTCATCGCAGATGCCCACATCTACGACAGGCATATACCCTTGGTAAAGGAACTGATAAGCCGTGAACCTTACCCGGCTCCAAAACTCATCATAAATCCGGATATAAAGGATTTTTATGATTTTACCGTAGACGATTTCACCTTGGAGAACTACCAAAGGGGGCCACAGATAAAGAATATTCCCGTAGCCATATAAGAGCGATGTTTGGCAGGGTATTTTTAAGACGAATGTGATGACTTTTGCGTACAGGGCAGGTAAGGGATAACACTGCCTGGGCAGTGATGATTTAGTATTGCGAATTATAGGAATAGATATGGGAAGGTGAAATAGTTATGCAGGCGATTCTATCGGCAGACTTAAATTGGGGAATAGGGTATAGGGGAGAGCTTCTTATGCGGGTCCCCGAGGATATGAAGCGCTTCAGGGCCATGACCACAGGCAAGGTAGTGGTCATGGGCAGGAAAACACTTGAATCCCTGCCAGGGAAAAAGCCCCTTAAGGATAGGGTCAATATCGTCCTTAGCAAAACTGCTCAGTATAGTGACGACGGACTCGTACTATGCCGCTCTACAGAGGAGCTGTTTAGAGAACTCGAAAAATACCCTCCGGATGATATCTTTGTCATAGGGGGAGAGGCCATTTACACCTTGCTTTTGCCCTACTGTTCAAAGGTATATGTAACAAGGTTTGAAAAGGAGTTTGTTGCCGACCGGCATTTTCCCAACCTGGACACTATGGAGGATTGGGAGCTGGTGGAGGAAAGTCAACGACATTATTATAAGGACCTTAGCTTTAAGTACCTTACATACGTGGCAAGGAAACGGGATTAACGGCGCTACCAGCTGCGAATTCGCATTTTCATCTCCTCAATACCCAGAATACCGTAGGCAAATCCCTTCTTAACCAGTTCCTCCGGTAGAAACTCGTCATATTTCTCAAAGACAGGGACTTCTCCCCGATAAACAAGGTCCATTGGATCCAGGGGCAGCTTTTCTAATTCCTTTAAGGTCCTGAAAAATTCTTCCTCATCGGCCTTCATCTTAAACTGAATAAAATAGGGTCGGGAGGAATCCAGGGCAGTTATGCCCAGCTCCTTTGCACATATAAGCTTTAGAAAGCGTTCCAGGGCAAGAAAGGCGTAGGTGCCAAGCCAGGGGAAGAGACACCACATATCTCCGCCCAGGTTGATCAGAGGCCGCTCTGTAAGGCTGGACTTAAAGGCTGTATGGCGAGCTTCGGCCAGGCGGGCAACAGCATTTCTCATTAGGTAGGGATAGACAGTATCCGTTTTCAATATATCCCTCATCTTTTCCAGTACCTTTGTATGGATGTCACCCGGGCATAAGCCAAAATAGGCGGGGACATTACCCTTCACCTGCTCACAATAGACCAAACGGCGTTTATAGTCCACCTCTTCCACTACCCATACATGGCCGGCAATGGCTATCTTCTCACCTACCGGGGGCGGCATTACAATGGTGCCCAGTTCCTGGGATTTAGTGCGTACGGTATATTCTTCACTCTCCTTGAAGACTGCATAGAACTTATAGGAGTTGGTTATTCTTTCCCCGGTAAGACCCACAATCAGCCCGCCTCTTTCCGTCCTTTGAATATGATCTATGGAGATTAAGTGCCTTAAGAGGGTTCTGTAATCATCCTGGGTAATCCGGTGGAAATAGCTGAGGGACAGGATCCTGGATGCCAGCATTTTAGGACTCATTTCACCGCAGGAAGCCAGAGTGCTCATGGTTTGATGGTACAGGAGGCTATAGGGCAGTCGGTTGAGGTTTGGCGGCTCTACCCAGCGTTCTTCCAAATAGAGCTGGATGAGGGCAATTCCCTGGATCAGCTTCCAGGGGATGGTGGCAGGCAGCATGGCCCTGGGCTCGGCCTCATCCTCCCGTATGACAAACCACATCTCCGGGGGCTGACCTCTACGGCCGGTCCTTCCCATCCTTTGAAGGAAGGAGGAAACCATGAAGGGAGCGTCGATTTGAAAGGCTCTCTCAAGCCTTCCGATATCGATACCCAACTCCAGAGTTGCCGTAGTTACGGTGGTTCTATACTCATCATCGTCCTTCATTATGGCTTCCGCAGTTTCACGGAAGGAGGCAGATAGGTTGCCATGGTGAATCAAAAACCGATCAGGGGCACCTTGGTATTCGCAGTATTGCCTGAGGGTGGTGGTGACCGCTTCACACTCCTCCCTTGAATTAACAAAGACCAGGCATTTTTTACCCCTGGTATGCTCATAAATGTAGCCAATCCCCGGATCGGCGGCCGCTGGTGCGGTATCCGTTTTTATATCCGGAGCGGAAGGAAGACCTGCCGAGATAGCCTTATCATCACCGGCCTGTTGGCTTTGAATAAAAAAGTGTTCCATGGAGAGCCGCCATTTCGTTCCCTTGACGGAGATCTGTGGGGCAGCCGTACTCCGCCCCGTTCCTCTCGATAAAAAGGCACCCGCAGCTTCCAGATCCCCAATGGTTGCCGAAAGACCTATCCTCCGGGGATTTACTCCGGCGAGTTGTGATAGACGCTGGATTAAGCATAGGGTTTGGCCGCCCCGATCTCCCCGCATCAGAGAATGGATCTCGTCTATAACGATAAAGCGCAGATCGGAGAAGAGCTTTGGAATATAAGAGTGTCTGCGCATAAGCAGGGCCTCCAAGGATTCCGGAGTGATCTGGAGGATGCCGGAGGGGTTTTTTTGCAATTTTTCCTTATGGGACTGGGCTACATCCCCATGCCAATGCCAGACGGGGATATCGGCCTCCCTGCAAAGATCGTTGAGCCGCATAAACTGGTCATTGATGAGGGCTTTTAAGGGGCCGATGTACAGGGCACCTACGGATTTTGGCGGATCCTCATAAAACAGGGTTAATATGGGGAAGAAGGCCGCTTCCGTTTTACCTGAAGCGGTAGAAGCGGATAATAAAAGGTTATGATCCGTATTAAAGATTATATCCCCTGCGGCAACCTGAACTGCCCGCAGGGATTCCCAGTTGTTTTGATAGATAAAATCCCTGATAAAGGGTGCGTAGCGGTTGTAAATATTCATCTTGCACCGCCTTATATTTCAAATTCTTCAAAGGTTTTTTCCAGAGGTTCTTCGTCTAATTCACCTTTGGCATATTCGAACTTATCTGAATTAAGGAGGGCTGTGACATCAACATCGGGATTTTGATAGACTATATTTAAAAGCTCAATAAAATCCCGTATAACCTCCCTGGGAGTAATGTTTATATCCGCCCCTATTCGACTGAATTCGATTTTGATAAAATTGATAAGATCCTCCTGGGTTAGGGTAGGCTTATAGCCAAAGAGACCGCTGTGAATTTGTAACAGCTTTTCTATGAGAACCAGCATCTCTTCGCTGGTAAGGGGCGAAAGCCTTATAATCGGTGCTAAAAAGTCCACCAGATTTTCCTGGCCGAATCTGCCCTCCTGGAGGCGGGATCTCAAGGCTTCATAGCTGTATAGGCCCCTTCGCCTATCCTCAATGCACTGCGGGGTTCCACTCATGATGATCCCCATATATCGGGCCTTGCCCTGGAGGGTATCGTTGTACATGGTGAGTATCTTTTCATAGTTATACTGTCTTGATATGCTGTTGGGGATCTTATAGATGTTGACAAGCTCGTCAATCAGGATCAGAAGGCCGCTATATCCGGCTTTTTTCAGGAACATGGCAAAGAGCTTAATGTATTCATACCAATCGTCATCGGTAATGACTATATTGACCCCCAGCTCGGCCCTGGCCTCGGTCTTATTGGTGTATTCGCCCCGGAACCATTTTATTACCTTGGCCTTTTCCGCTTCCTGACCGTTTATATAGGCAGAATAGTAGATTCCCAGGAGCTTGGCAAAATCGAAACCATGGACCATTTCATGAAGCTCATCTATGACTTCGAAGATCTTCCTTTCCACAAGGTTGGAAAATCCCGGATCCTTATAGGAAAGACCGCTCTCCTTCATTACCTGGGCCTGAACATTGCTGAGCCATCGATCCAGGATAAGGGTTAGGGCCCCGCCCTCAGGCCTTGTCTTTGTGGACATGTTCCGGATAAGCTCCTTGTATGTAGCCAGACCTTGTCCCCTGGTTCCCTGTAACCGCCTCTCTGTAGAGAGGTCGCAATCCACTACGACAAAATTCTTATCCATGGCATAGTTTCGGATTGCCTGGAGCAAAAAGCTTTTACCGCTGCCGTACTTGCCCATGATAAAGCGAAAGGATGCTCCACCCTCCCCAACGATGCCTATATCGTGCAAAAGGGCATTTATCTCAGCTTCACGGCCAACTGTAATATAGGGCAGGCCAATCCTGGGGACAACACCTCCCTTTAACGAGTTTATTAGAACCTGGGCTACTCTCCTTGGTACTTTCATATAAATATTCCTTTCAATTCTTCTAGATAATCCTCATAGACCTCATATCTTAGGCCATTAAAATCGATTACGTTGTCATCAAAGATTTCAAAGAGCTTCTCGTTGATGCTGTCTACAATGACTGATTCCATAATTCCACTGTTATTGAGCAAATCCTGGTAATCCTCTCCTGCTAAAAGGCATTTGACAAATTCGTATTCCATGGTGGTCAGGTTACAGGGATTTAATTCATCCACAGGAGTCACAACCTCCGGGATGTCATCCTCCAGGTCGCTTTCGGTGATGAGCCTTTCCTGGGTTGCCAAAGCGGAAGATCTTATGCCATCCAGCTTGGAAACATCGATTTTTACCTCAGCCCGGGCCCGTCTTTTCTTATCCTGTTCCAGGCTTTCGATGGCATCCAGGATGGTTTTAGTGTACAACTTGGTTATATTATCCACCTTTAGGCTATATCTAAAGCCATAATGCTTTCTCATAACAAAATCGATAGCTTTTAAGAGTTTCCCAATCTCCCTGTTCTTATCCTTGTAATGGAAAAACCTCTCCTCACTCCATCTACCGTTGCGACACCTAAACCTATGTGCCCGACTGATCTCATAAGTTGCGTCCTTGATCTTTAAGGGATTACAAAATATTGCCGAATTAAATATTGAATAATCGCTTTCAAACACTTTACCAAAGAACTTCTCCAGGAGGCTGTTCTTGCGGTGTTTGGTGTGGTATTGGGATAAGTAGTCAAAGACATGATAGACCACATACCTGACGTCATCGGGATATTGCATATAAAAGCTGGAGTTCTCCAAGTTATAGGGGGAAAGGGAGTTTAGGGCACTAAAAACCTCCTCAGGTTCATGGGATCTGTAGTCCAATAAAATGGCAGCGGCATTATTAAAGCCCATTCCCGGTATATTTTCCAGTAAGGATTTATCCAGGTTATAATAGATTACATAATCCTTCAGCCATTGGGCCAGATAGCGATTAATCTTGGGTTCGATGGGGCTATAGGCCTCCCATAGGGTTTTCAGCTTGATGTAACCATCCATAGGTGAATCAATACCGATGCCGTTTATAAGTTCATATATGTACACAAAAACAAAGGAGAGGGATGTCCTTTCAATTATCCCCTGCCTGACCTTGGTACGCCAGGTAAAATATCCCCGCAATTGTCGATCGCTCATGGATTGGTATGTCGGGTAATACCTAAAAAACTCACCGGTGTATTCATAATTATCCTGGAAATCCTCCATAAACTTGCCCTGTTTATAAAAGATGGCTGGGTCCGTTTCCAGGTAAATGCGATTCTCCTTGGCAATTCGGCGCATTTGGCGGTATCTGGGAGGTGTAAATTCCAAAAGATCAGCAGCCGTTGTAAGGATGGGTTCATCCTTGTAGACTATTGTGTTTATTAGATTTTCAAATCGCTTTGAATTGCTCAAAATACCACCGCCTTAGGGCCACAAGCATAGCAAAGCTACCCGGTAATGTCTTGGATAGATCCGATAAACCCCTATAATAATTGTATCCTATATGACTATCAAAATCAATCAAAAATCGAATGTATGTTCGCACAACTTATAAAGTTTTTGTGTAATTGGAATAAATATTGGGTACCTTATAATTGGGAAGTAATACATGGGAAGCGAGGTAGTGTCTATGGCGAAAGTAACTTGCTCCATATGCGG
>DGDX01000061.1:9245-10702 GCA_002385665.1 Firmicutes bacterium UBA3941 | reverse complement strand
AGTTCGTGTACAGCTGTCTCTACTGTACGGGCTCTGCCCTCTACTATTGGCTCACCCCAGCCGCAAATGCCCTCATCGGTGGTTATCTTCAATAGATGCCACCTTGGTTTTACATGAAATGTTTCCAGTTTTGTGATCTTCATCCTTACACCCCTTTAATTGTTTGTCTAATTTAACCTCTTGTGCAAGTTCATAATCTTAGGTTATGCAAATACCTGCAAAAGAAGGCATCTAACCAGAATAGTCGTTGTGCGGGACAACGGGCAGAAGCGCTCCACCATCCATTAACAGGGATGTCCCTGTAATATATCCGGCTTTTTCAGATGCCAGGTAAACAACAGCCTCGCCAATTTCTTTGGGATTTGCAAAGCGTTGTAATGGTATCTTCTTGGACACTTCTTTGATGTATCTGTTATGACGATCTGTAAACCATTCCAGTTCTGTGTACCCGGGTGCTATAGCTACCACCCTTATTTGATGCGGTGCCAAATCCAGGGCAAGGTTTTTGGTGAACTTGGTTAGAGCCGCCTTAACAGGACCATATATGGTAGCGTTGGGCCAGCATCCAATGGTATGATTGGAGGTGATATTTATGATAACCCCCTTTATCTTGTTCTCTACCATGTTTCTGGCCGCCATCTGACTGCAGAAGAAAGCGCCCTTAAAATCTGTATTGACCACTTCCTCCCACAAATCCTCTTCTACCTCTAAGAATGGAACCATCCTGGTAATTCCCGCATTGTTTACCAATAGATCGATATGGTCAAATTCTTTGAAGAAAGCGTCAAACATGGACCTGATCTCATCAACCTTTTGAATATTTGCTTTGACTATAACAGCCTTCCTGCCCATGTCCTCGATCTGCTTGGCCACTTCTCTGGCACCGTCCAAGCTGCTCCCGTAATGCACCCCAACATTATATCCGGCTTTTGCAAGCTCTATGGCAATCCCCCTGCCAATTCCCTTACCGGATCCTGTCACAAGAGCAACTTTTTCTTTGTTGTTTTGCATTTCCAAATCGTTCCTTTCATTAAGTCAGGTTTTGTCAAACAGACAATTGTTGGATAGAATAACCAAAAATATGAAATATACACACTGTAACCAAAATCCTTACATGGTGTTTTTAGGGGGTTCTAAAATCACTTTGCTTCATTGGCTGGTTTGAAATAGAGTAGCTGTACTCATTTTTCATGAGCATCAATTAGGTTTATGTGGTGTATCTACTACATTTAGATGATAGCACACCGAATAGCAAACTTCAATACGAATATATGTACTATATGGCATAGCAGCTAATATTCCCCATTGTTCTTAAGAGTAGATCGTTACACTTAATTACCCGTGTTAGAGATAGCTTTTATTTCTTTATTCCTAAGAGAACCAGGCATTTCGTTGCAGGGTATCTATCTTTACGTTGACGGGTTTCTCCCCATTTTGATATACTTCAAAGGTAATGA
>DGDX01000061.1:4452-9001 GCA_002385665.1 Firmicutes bacterium UBA3941 | reverse complement strand
TTAGGATAATATATAATGCATATGGAGGGGTTTTATGAGCATTCCTATGAAGGTCGTACCCGGTTACTTTAATTCAAAATCTGGCATACAGGTTGGCACCAAGATGCAAGGACCCATAACCCGCGACGAGAAGGGGAATATAAAACTGGACAATGATGGGGTCGCCTTTCTCCAGCAGATGGGTATAGAATGGGTAATGATAGGTCATCGTCAGGTACCCGAACACACTGTTGAATGCTACAAGGAGCTTAAGGATGTGCTTGCGGAGGCAGGGCTTAAGATTTTCCGCCTGGAGAACTATGAATTGCATAATATGCCTGATATCACTTTGGGGCTGGAAAATCGGGACAAAATGCTTGACAGGTATCTGCAATACATATCGGATTTGGGCGAAGCCGGAATCCATTACGCTACCTATGCGCATATGGGCAATGGTATCTGGCGCAGTGATGAAAAGGGTACAGTCCGCGGCGGGGCCCTGGCCGGCGGTTTGGATCTCAATGCTCCAAATCGTTCCATAGCCTTTGGCGATTTCGAATGGCCCCTAAGCCATGGCAGGACCTTCGGCGAGGATGAGCTCTGGGAAAACTACGAGTATTTTATTAAACAGGTTGTCCCTGTGGCGGAAAGTGCCGGTGTATACATCGGAATACACCCCGATGATCCGCCGGGATGCACCATAGCAGGAGTCCCCAGATGTATATTCAGCAGCTTTGATGGGTACAAGCGTGCATTGGAGATAGCCGACAGCCCCAATATTGGAGTTTGCCTGTGCGTCGGCTGTTGGTTGCAGGGCGGTGAGGAAATGGGCGCTACTCCTGAGGAATTCATAAAATATCTGGGGGAAAACAATAAACTCTTTAAGCTTCACCTGCGCAATGTTACCGCTCCGCTGTACAGCCCAGGTGGCTTTAATGAAACCTTCCCCGACGCCGGCTACTATAACCTGATCAATGTGATAGAAGCCCTGGACGAGATAGATTTTGACGGGGTTGTAATAAATGACCATCTGATAGATATGGTGGGCGGGCATTATACCTGCGAGGCATACTTTACCTCCTACCTGAAAGGTGCGGTGGACGCCGTGCAGAATCATCGGAGGAAATAGTAAGGATTTAAAGGATTAATCGGAGGAAATCAATAAAGGATTTAAAGAAATGGGTCGCGGTTCATATCACCGCGACCCATTATAATTGGTTTCATCTGTGATTATTGTATTGTGATTACAGGATGGGCTAGTCTAATACCTGGTTATGGTCACCATGTTATAAAACTTATCCACCAATTCCCGGCTTACATAACCCGTCCTGGCAAATTGAGTGTTTGCCATTCCACAGGCCATTCCGGTCTTGAGGACATCCTCCGTAGGTTTGCCTTGAGCAAGGCTTACCGCACATCCAGCGATAAAGGAGTCCCCGGAACCGACTGTACTTATGGTTTCAATGGGAGGAGCCTTTAGCCTGAAGGCACCTTCACCCGTAACTGCTATACAGCCTTGGGCTCCTAAAGTGACACATACCAATTGGACACCATTTTGCTGTATCCTTCTTGCTGCCTCCAATATTTCCTCTTCCAGGTCCATCTTCCTACCTGCTACGGCCTCCAGCTCGGTCGTATTGGGCTTGATCATAAAAGGACGATATTCCAGACTCTTTACAAGAGCTTGACCACTGGTATCCAATAGCAGCATTTTACCATACTCCCTGGAAATCTCTATCAGCTCCCCATAAAAATCTATGGGTACTCCCCTTGGCAGACTCCCTGATATGGTAACTATATCCGCCTCTTTGACGATGTTTCTAAAATTGATTAGAAATTTTTCCTGCTCCTCCGGGGATATTTCAGGCCCCGGTTCCAGGACTTCTGTAGATGTATCAAAGACCGGGTCATTTATGGCTATGCAGATCCGGGTATCACCTGCTATCTCGGTAAAGGCGTCTATGATTCCCAGCTCTTTTAGCCGGGTCCGTATAAATTGACCGTTTCCCCCGCCCAGGAATCCAGTAGCCATCACCTTGGCTTCCAGAATACTGGCCACTCTGGATACATTAAGACCCTTCCCACCTGCCGTAGCCCACATACCCCTGGGCCGGAACACATCCCCTATGGCAAAGGACTCAACCTCATAGACCTTATCGATGGCAGGGTTTAAGGTAACCGTTAAAATCACCGTATCTACCCCCAAGGCTTTATACCTATAATCCCATCATAAATTCATAGGTCATATCATCAAATCCGGGCAGGCCTTCATGTCCAAAGTCCGGATAAATAACCATTCTTTTTGATGATGTGATCTTATTATAGGCGGCAAACTGAGTAGAAGGAGGACATATTGTATCCATCAGGCCAACAGCCATCATGACCTCACCCTGAATTCGCCTTGTCATGTGCTGTACATCGATATATCCCAAGGTAGTAAAGACCTCATCTTCCCTGGAATGGGTAGGATCAAAGCGCCTGAAATAATCCTTGATTTCCTGATAGGCATCCTTGGCAAGATCCATCTCCCACACCCTCTTGTAATCGCATAGGAATGGGAAAACCGGTGCTGCCCTCTTTATCCTGGGTTCCAGAGACGCACAAGCCAAGGTCAGTCCCCCGCCCTGGGAACCACCCATGGCCCCCACACGGTTCTCGTCAACTTCAGGCATATCCATTACAATCCTGGCCAGCTGAGCCGTGTCTAAAAATATACTCCTGAACAACAGCTTTTCAGGATCATCGTCAAGGCCTCTTATTATATGACCATGTAAAGTGTTTCCCTTTACTCCTCCCACATCTTCGGACAGACCTCCCTGACCTCTGCAATCAAGGGCAGCTACGGAGAAACCGCTTGCCACATAGGATAATTTATCCCACCAGGCACCGCTGTTACCGGAGTAGCCATGAAACATCAAAACAGCCGGATGTGGTTTGCTGCTGTTTTTTGGACGTAAATATTTGGCATGTACCCTGGCACCGCCTACTCCCGTAAAGTACAGGTGGAAGCACTCTGCAAAAGGGGTTTGAAATTCTGCAGGCACCAATTCCACTTCCGGGTCAAGGGCTTTCATCTCATCCAGAGCCTTGTCCCAATACTCGTCAAAGTCATGAGGGCGTGGATTAATACCCTGGTATACTTTTAGTTCTTCTAATGGCATATCTATTAGCATAACAAATCTCCTGCCTTTCGTTTATATTAAGTAGTATATATCATAATTAATCAAATATTGAAATATCCATTAAAATTGGTGAAACAGGCCTGGACATCAAGCTGTCCGGCTCCCTGTATATCTAACTTTAATATATATGATGATTTATATACAACATATACTTACAGGTTGTGTTCCACCCTTTTAAGATGCAGCATCTGGGACTCCTTGCTTAAGAGGGTGAAATACGCTGACCAACCCCCCATCCTAACCCTTAATCCTCTATAGTTTTCCGGGTGTTCGATAGCCTGCCTTAATTCTTCGGCACTGGTGATGGTCAGGGTCATCATATTCCCTCCCAAATCCAGGAATGTCTTTATAAGGGCGGATATCCGCCTGGTTCCCTCCTCGCCTTCCAGACCATTCATATTGACCCTCAGATCTATTGGTGCCCCTGCAGCCATTGGAGAGGTATTGATTTTCAGGTATGAATTTATAGCTGCCGTAGGCCCGTTGGTATCGCGGCCGGGCGCTGGGGACAGGTTGGCTGCAATCAGCTCCTGGGCATTCCTGCCATCAGCCGAAGCCCCGATCCGTTTCCCGATGGATATAACCCATGAAAATGTGGCTATGCTGGGCGAAAAAATGATCCGGGGGTAGGATTTTGCGTGATACTCAACCCGTTCTATAAAATAATCCGTCATCTCCCTGGCAATACTGTCGACTTCCTCATTCCCATTTCCCCATTTTGGGGCACCGGTCAGGAACTTATACCTCAATTCCTCTGCCCCTGACCAATCATTCTTAAGTATTTCTACCAATTGGGGCAGGGTAAGCAGCTTCTCCTCAAAGACGAACTTCTTGATGGCCATGGCCGCATCCGCTGCATTGGAGACAGCCTCGGCCAGTACGTGCCACAGGATATATCGGGCCCCTAAATGGGTTAAGTCTGTCAAGTTTTCTATACAATCCCTGGTAAGGGCGGAGAGCAGAGGGTTATTCCCAAATCTGCCATGGCTGCCTTCACTGAAGATAATCCTGGTGACATGTTCTATGGAGTGCTTTAGCATGTAGTCCGTCTGTATGCGCCACAGATCCATCAGCTTCTCAAAGCTGGTAATCTGGGATGTATCCCCCGTATCAACACCGTCGATTACGGGGTTGGAGGGTCCGACATAGGCTGAAAAGCTCATAGGGTTGTCCTTGCTGGGTGGCTTTACCTTGGAGCGGTTTCCTTTATGGATAAAGGATTTTCCCCCGTTTATGGCCAGCTCCAGAAGGTAGAGGAAATTAATGCCCCGTATCATCTCCTGATTGGACATACCCTGTATCAGGGTTTCCCAACAATTGGAGTTGGCGTAATTGCATGCGTCCTCCCTGGGTATTCCCAGCTTCTCATAGGCAGAGATAATTATATC
>DGDX01000061.1:0-4210 GCA_002385665.1 Firmicutes bacterium UBA3941 | reverse complement strand
CCTTGGGGCTGTTCTTGTGCATCCGCACTGTCAATACCGGACTGGTCATAGAGATTTTTTCATGAGCATTCAGGAAGAGATAGGTCAAAATATTGGTGCTGTCGCTTCCATCGGGATTTAAACCGCTGATTAAGATATTTTGGCCCCAGTGGTTGATTGCATCCGAGGCATCGATATCTCCCTCTTTGACAAACCCGTTATTATAGGTCATAATGCTCTGTCTGGGGGCACCCGGGATTGCAGCCTGATCGGTATATGTGTAGTTTTCCGGACGAACCTGAGCCCTGTCATTGACATGAAGGCAGAAGGAATCCACCAATTCCTGGGCTTCTTCCAGGCTTATCCTGCCCTTTTCATAATCCATCCGGAAATATGGATAGAGCAGATAATCGATCCGACCTATAGGTATATAGGTCATGGTATGGGTAAAGGCATAGTTTACAAACCATATGGATTGGATGGCTTCCTTAAAGGATTCTGCCGGGTAAAGGGGCACCTTATTGCAGATACGGGCCATTTCCAGCCAGTGGGCCTTCCGGTTTTCGTTGGATTCCTCTTCCGCCTTGGATCTGGCCAGTTCTCCATAGCGTCTTGCCATTGCAACCAAGGCCTCCGCCTCTATTCTAACCCCTTCAATAAAGTCCTTCTTTTCCTTGCGTTCATCCGGATCCTGGATACCGGAAAGAGTTTTCTCCTTCTCCTCCAGCCTGGATATTATACCGGAAATCCCTTGACTAAGCAGAGTCTCATAATCAGGGCACTTGTGGGACATATGGACGTTGCATTCACCCAGTTCGCTGGGCTTTAGAAACATTGGAAGATTGCAGCGAACTATTTGGCCATTTAGGAGGCTCCTGCCTGCGATCAGATCGTAGTCTTCGATGGCGATGGGCATCTCGTGCATAACCCTCGCGAAAGCCATCGCCCTTCGAATGTTAGTGCTGTATTCCCAGGTATCCTCGTTGATGACCGAAAGGTCCCCGCCCCATGCCAGCTGTTTTTGCTCCATCCTTTCTCTTATGGTGTCGTAGTGGGCCTTAATCCTTGGTGTCATCTTGCGTAGGGATGGCATTTCCCTCGCCTGTCTTTCCCCATACTCCAGAATGCTTTTCATGCTTTGTCTCCCCCTAACTTCTAGCTATATTTACTGAATTGTATAACATATAGCTGACTGAATCAGTTTGCGTAACAACAATGGTAATAGGCTATTGATGAGCGAATGACTTCATTGATTTGGTATAGCCATTACCATTTCATTAGCCATCACCTATATTTATTACTTGCACAAGGACCTAAATTACATCTATACCCGTCCGGGCAACCATATCTTTTAAATCACGATAATAGTCCTTGCTTCGGCTCTCCACCTCTCCCAAAGGATAGGGCCTATCCACCCACTCATACTTTGAATGTGCCATGGCGTTATAGGGCAACAGCTCAATTCTTTTGATTCCAAGACCCAGGACAAAGTTCGCTGTTTCAGTGATTTGCTCCGGTGCATCGTTGATGTTGGGTATGCATGGGATACGGATGAGAATTTTCTCTGCTATTTTAGTATCCCTACATAAGGATTTTAGATTGTTGAGGATCAGCTCATTGCTCTTACCTGTATATTTCCGGTGAAGGTTTGGATCCATCAGCTTGATATCATAAAAGATAAGATCAACCAAGTCTGCCATTTCCTCTAGTTTATTATATTCCCCATAGCCCGTTGTTTCCAAGATAATATGTATTTCCTTCCGACGGCATTGCTTAATAAGCCTTAAGACAAAATCCGCCTGAAACAGTGGTTCTCCCCCGCTTATGGTTACGCCACCGCCTGAGTTTTTGTAAAAGGGTATATCCTGTTCTACTATATTCATTATTTCGTCTACGGTTTTATATGAGCCAGCCACGCGAAGTGCTTTAGTGAAGCATGCCTGGGTGCATGTGAAGCATTCCTTGCAGTGCCCACGATTGACTTTAATTCCCCTTATATCGCTGACAACTTCATTGTTTATGGTAATTGCCCCTTCAGGGCAGGCCTGGATACATTGGTAGCATTCCCTGCATCTTGATCGCTGATAAAGCAATTCAGGACCTGCCGGCTGTGACTCCGGCGAATGGCACCAAAGGCAGCGCAGCATGCATCCTTTCATAAATATAACTGTCCTTATTCCAGGGCCATCATGGGTTGCAAACCTATCGATGTCCAGGATCAGACCCTTATCACCCAAACCTCACACCCCCGTGTAATGTGCTTATATCAGTGGATATGCCTATCGGATTGTACTACTATTCTTTATATGTGCTTCTATTCATGATTATTGCAAAGTACTCTGTCATAATCAGCCGTAATACTCTTTAATAGCCTTTTTCACGGAATAATATGCGGGTTTGGGGTTTAAATTCGTATCTACTATACCCCAGAAACATTCGGCAGGACATCCGACCCTTCCGCAAGCCCAGCAGGTTTTAGGGTCGCTCCACTTAAAGAGGAATTGACCCAGCACATGAGGGTGCTTTGCAAACAGTTCTATACCTTGTCTCAGATATTCTGCCTGTACTTCTTCAGTATGTCCACCTTCAACCTCGTAATGCCAGCCAAACACATGACATACACTGGTATAACCGGGCTTCATTATGGTACCTTCGGGGGGTGCAGGCTTTGTTTCCCCACTGGAAGAATAACCCCATTCAACTGCTACTATAGGCAATTTATATCTTTCATACAGTATATCAATAGCATCATACCATTTCTCTATGCCCGGTCTCTGCCAGGAACCAAAGTACTGATCATCGCCTATGAATCCAAACTTATGTCCTTCCCTATATACCATGTCCGCAAATTCCAGCCCCTGGTCCCATACCCTGGACAGGTTTATTCCACACAATGCATCAGGATCAGCAGATACAATCCCCTCACAAGACCAAAAAGCGGTTTCTGCGACTATATCCAACCCGTGTCCCTGATCAAAATGGTCAAGTTCATTCCCAATACACCATAAGGGACCGACCATCCTCTTTAGATCATTGACATACCAGGCACAGGTTTTCATCACGTTTTCATAGAATTCATCTGAGCCTACCGGACCTAGAAAGTCTTTGTTGAAATCCCTCAATCCCGGTGTTGTGACCATGACCTTAAAACCCTTTTCATGGGCTACCTGTATCACTTTGCGAAGACGTATATACTCTTCGGTAAGTTCACCATACATGGCATCCTTCCATGGAAAGGCAACATACCTCCTTAGCCAATTAAATCCGGCTTCTTTTACCATGTCCAAGTCGTGACCATCGTTGTGATAGTAATTCAGTCCAATGACCTTTTCCTTAAGTTTCATGACACAAGCCTCCCGCCTAGTTGGTATTATCATAAATACATAAAATTAACTTTCTCCTAATGAAGCTGTGAAATGCATATAATCCTGATCCTCTAAATTGGTAACGTCCTCATTTGTCCGATGCTATCGTCTACCCTGTTCTTGCCCTTGGCTTTTGAGATATAAAGAGCTTTATCCGCATACTTATATACTTCTGCATAAGAATCCGTTGTGCTATCCAAAGCAGCCAACCCGATGCTTACGGTTATGTTAATCTCGTTGCCATCTATGACAAAGATCTTATTTTCTGTGGTTTCCCTAATCTTTTCGGCAACGATCCGCCCATTTTCTCCGTCAGTACCTGTCAAAAGGATTGCAAACTCCTCCCCACCAATACGCGCTACTATATCAGTTTCCCTTAAAAGTTCCTTCAGCATAAGGGCAAATTCCACCAGGAGTGCATCCCCTACAGGATGGCCAAAATTATCATTGACATCCTTAAAATTGTCTATATCCACAATTAGCAAACTCGATTTACTACCATATCTTTTAATGCGAGATATCTCAAATGATATCTTCTCATCGAAAATCCTCCTATTGATAAGTCCCGTTAGGGGATCGGTAGATGCAAGATATTGAAGACTCCTGTTCTTATCCTCCAGTTCTTTTTGCTGTTTATCGATACGTCTTTTCTGTTGGAGGTTTACAATGGTTGACCTCCAGGCCATAGAGGAGAAAAATATTCCCAACACAACTGAAGTAAGTCCATTAACCCTGTTGGACAGTAATATGGCTGGTTCTGATTGCACGATACCCATTCCAATATAGAAGACGATATAGCTTGATAGATATATCAATATACTGTACAAGGGTTTTATCAGGAAAATAGCGCCAACTGCCATGCATGC
>DGDX01000074.1 GCA_002385665.1 Firmicutes bacterium UBA3941 | reverse complement strand
CCTGAATTATTCATGGCAGAATAATTCAGGTTGATTGTTTAATTGATGGAGATCCTGGGAAACCAGAGATATTAAATGATACCAATTTGAATCATGTGTTAGATGATATTTTCCCACAGGAAGAGCTTATAATATGTATAAATGGTCCAAAAACTATTTTTATCGATAAGGAATATTATGAAAAAAATAGCAACTATTTTTTCCGGACAACACTTAAACTTTCTTATTATGATTTTATAGAGTTAAACCAATATTTATTAGATACAATATTACAATTTAGGATTGACTTTGATAAAGCAAAAGTCGCTAGAGAAATAGGCGATATTATAGAATTATACTTCAGGGCGGAACTTGAACAAATTCTGTTGTCGCATTCTTCAAAGAGAGTACCAGAGACTAGGTTTTGAAGCGCTACAATGAAAGATAGGGTAGGGTATCTGCCAAGGGGACGTATCTGCCAAGGCGATGTTTCGTCTGTCATCGAAATGATACAAGATTAATGCAATAGGTCCTATCTCATTAGATACGGGGATAGATACCCCTGTTAATTCTACTATTATCTTAACTAATAATTCCCAACTGCTATCACTGGCAACAGAATAGTATTGCCCGTTGTGTTTGACAACAGTAAAATACAAAAAATGGCCAAGAAAAATACAAAAGTACAATCCATAAAAATATTTAGCTCATTTGATAAGGGCATGTTGCTTTCTGTAACTCTCCCTATCATAAAACAATAGATGCGAGTGATGGATCAATCGGTCTATAATGGCCACTGTGAGCTTATCGTCAAAGAGGAAGTTCTTCCAATGGCTGAACTCAATATTTGTGGTGATTATGACGCTTTTCCTTTCATAGCATAAGCTTACCACCTCAAAGAGAAGCCTGGCACCATCCTGGTGAAGAGGAAGGTATCCCCATTCATCCAAGATAATAAGATCAGCAGCAGCGATTTTCTTCATAATCTTTTCATAAGTATCATAGCTTTAACTAGTCGATTAATCAAAGAGTGTACAGTGAAAAAGAGTACAACCTTTTAGTGACACGGGGATGACACGGGGACGTTTCGTTTGTCATCAGGCTAAACTAAAAAAAGATAAAAAGGGGATAAGTTCCTAGCATCAATCGAGAGGCTACCCTTTTTTTGAAGGAAAGTGTCTGAAAATTAATACAACAGCAGGGGGCACAGTAATAAGCTTTATGTGGCACCATATAATAGAGAAACGAATTTCAGAGATAAATTCTTGCAAGGATCTAAAAATAAAGCTTTAATAATATGGAAAAATTGCTATAATAAAATTGGAAGGATTATCGGGTGGAGGGCGTGCAATGGATGATAAAATGTTTGAACTAATGGAGAAAATGTATGTTGAAATTCAAGAGATGAAATCTAATATGGAAACTAAGGAAGATACGACTAAAATTGATCAAAGCTTGAGCAAAATTGATCAAAGATTGGCCGTAATAGAAAATAAAATGGATAAAAATCATAAAGCTTTATATGATGGATATAAATTGACCTACGAAAAGGTAGTTGCCCTTGAAGGAAAAGTGGATGTAATAGACAAAAAGGTTGATAAGCACGATGTTGAGATAAGAGTTATAAAAGGGGTATAGGGATAATTCATATTAAAAAATTCACCCGTATTAAATAAAAAGCTCTGAAGGCAGTTCAAAACTGTAGGTGACATTTCGAAACTGTAGAAAATATACTTATCCAGGGGATACACTGATATGCGTATACGAGAATCCTAAACCTTTACAAATCCAGAAAAGATAACTGAAGAATTTTACATTACAGACTTGGTCTATTTTGGAATTAGGTAAAAAGCAGATAGGCTACACTAATGGGATAATTAAATCCCGATTATTCAAAAATATAATAATTAAAGGAGAGAGTCATGAAGATCACCGATGTAAAGGCTGCGAAAATTGGAACAACCATTGTTATAAGGGTGGTAACGGACAAAGACGGCATAGACGGTTATGCCCAGATAGAAAGCAATAAAGATTATGTTATGCCCTTAATCCCCTATTTCAAGAGCATGATTATTGGACACGATCCCACAGATGTGGAAAGCGTCTTGCGTCAAATGCGTCGCTCGGCCGCTTTCAAGCCCTGGGGCAAAGTGTTCAGCTCCATCGAGATGGCCCTGTGGGATATTGCGGGCAAGGAGGCAGGTATTCCGGTCTATAAGCTTTTGGGCGGAAAAGTTCGCGACAAGGTCAGGGTATATAACGGCAGTTTCCTGGATCCCAACCCTCCGCACGAAGTCGCTGATACCCCGGAGAAGCTGGGTGAAAACATCCTTCACCTAAACGAGATACCGGAAGGCTTTACCATTGTTAAGGTTGCGGCCTTCTGGCATATGAGGAACTTCTATGGTGAAGGCGATGCCTATAATACCTACTATCCCGAGGGTGAAGGTAAGGGAAACCGCAGGGGCGGCTACACGGAATATCTTAAGATGATGAACGAGAACAAAACCTTCAGCCCCCAATTGAATAAGCCTGTTACCGAGGGCAGCCTGCTCACCGAAAAAGGTCTGAAAGCCAGTATTGATTTTGTAGAGCGGCTGAAAAAGGTTGTGGGAGACAAGGTTGGTCTGGCATTTGACATTGGTCCGGGATTTATGCCCGGGGACGTGATTCGCCTGGCACAGGCACTTGAGCCATATAATATTATGTGGCTTGAAGATTCCATCGCCGGCGACTATACGCCATATACCATGGCTTCTGTGTACAGGGATATCACCACCAGTACCTCTACCCCCATACATACCGGAGAGCAAATATTCCTGCGTCAAAACTTTATGGATCTTATTGAAACCCGGGCAGTGGATGTCGTAGGACCCGATCCTGCTGACGTAGGCGGTATCAAAGAACTCAAGTGGATTGCAGAGTATGCAGACCTGCACGGTATTCTTATGGCTCCTCACGGCACATTCAACGGTGTGTTCGGTATGGCTGCACTGACTCATGTATGCTCGACAATGCCGCAGAACTATGTTGCCTATGAATTCCCGGGAGCAAATCCAGGCTTCTGGCTGGATATTATTGAAGGTCTGCCAAATAATTACCTTCGTGATGGTCATGTGAAGGTTTGGGATGCTCCGGGTATCGGCATTACCTTTAACGTCAATAAGGCTTCCAAGTACTTAAGTCCCGAAGACAAAGACTTCTTCAGGTAAATGTGTCAAGGGGACGTTTCGTTTGTCACATTTTCTTTGATGACAAGGGGATGTTTCTTTTGCAATCGGATAAAATAAGTAAAACATCAAAGCCGACCAGGCATATTCCTGGTCGGCTTTCATTTCTCTACGGTAATCCCGGCCCTGGAATGATATGGTAAGAATCAGGTTTTTAATTGAACATGCAGCAGTACCGGA
>DGDX01000117.1:1208-5140 GCA_002385665.1 Firmicutes bacterium UBA3941 | reverse complement strand
GGTTCGGTAATCTTCGCCCTACCCAGGATGTCATCATCAGTATATGAAGTGATATACACGAGGGGTAGATCAAATTGTTCGTGGATTATTTGGGCAGTCTCAACACCATCCATTTTCCCCCCCAATTGGATATCCATTAAAATCAGGTCGGGTTTTTTGGATGAAATACAATCCAGAGCCTTTTCCCCGGTGCCCACAATTCCGGCTACACTATAGCCCTGGTTGTTTAGTACCTTCTTTATTAGGATCGCCGTAATAGGCTCATCCTCCACTATAAGAATGTTGGCCTTTTCATTCACCTTCAATTTAGTACTGGCTGAACTATTATCCAATAGATTTTTTATTCCTTCATTCCTTATTATGCCCATATAATCCCCCACCCATATATTCTTGTACTGGTCTTGATCCTGCTTATAATCCTATTCCTGGATAGCTATATACCTTACTGCGAAAATGGTTATATTTAATAATGCAAATGGGTATTATTCATTTCCCAGGTATTCCTCAATTCTTCTCATCTCATACCGTAGTTTTCCCAATATCTCCATTGCCCCATCTATCCTGCCCTGCTTACCCATATTCTCGAGGCTGGTTAGCAATTCAATAGCATGGTGGGCACCAAAATTTGAGACTGCGCCCTTAAAACCATGGGCTTTATGTTCTAACTCCTTAGGGTTCTGGTCTCTTATAGCATTGGCTATCTCTTCCAGTTGCTGAGGATAGATATCTATAAACAGTTTGATGAGATCCTTAACGAAGTTATCATCATGATCTGCAGCCTGTTTGAGCCATGATAGATTGGCAGCACTCTTAGACTTTAAAAATTTATCCACTGTATCATAGAGTACGGCTGGGTTTAATGGTTTGGACATATATCCGTCCATCCCTGCATCAATACACTTTTCCCTGTCGCCCTTCATAGCATATGCAGTCATGGCTAAAATAGGAATACGCTTACCGGTAACCCGTTCCATTTCCCTAATCCTACGTGTTGCTTCTAATCCGCTCATCTCCGGCATCTGAACATCCATCAGAACCAGGTCGAATTCTATATCGCCATCTAAGGCCTCTATGGCTTCAAGACCGTTGGATACCGACAGCACGCTATATCCCCTTTTTTCAAGAAGGGTGGCGGCAAGCCTCTGATTTATTATATTATCCTCAGCGATAAGGATTCGTCCCTTGTTTTGTGAAGCATCCATCAGATTCTCTACAGAGACGGCAACTGATTCCGAATCCCCATTGTCAGTTGCATATTTTTGATTTACTGTTTTAGCAATGGCTTCAAACAGATCGTTTTCTCCAACAGGCTTAATTAAGTATACTTCAATGCCTATCTCCTTGCACCGGGCCATGCCTTCCATTAGATCCATGGATGTGAGCATCATAATGGTCGTATCCTTCAATCCTGCATCATTTCTAATATGTTCTGCTACTGTAAAACCATCCATTCCAGGCATATGTCCATCCAACAGGATTATATCAAAGGGTGTACCTGCCTTAAGATATTCATTCATTAATTGAATACCAGTTACCCCATCCTGGGCTAAGACAATATATGCACCCTTTTCTCTTAGCATCTTTTCTAAAATGATACGGTTAGTTCTATTGTCGTCGATAACCAGGATCCTAAGACTTGATATATCTACCTCTGGATCAACTTGGGCAATACTCTCTTCTCCCTTGGTAAAGCATGCAGTGAAGGAAAAGGTGCTCCCCTCTCCTACCTTACTAACAACATCCATGCTTCCGCCCATCATTTCCACTAACTGCTTAGCTATGGACAGTCCTAAACCAGTCCCACTGTATTTACGGGTATGGGTGTCCCCTATTTGGCTGAAGCTTTGGAAAAGCCTATCAATCTTATCATCCGGTATGCCGATTCCCGTATCCCTAACTTCAAACCCCAGAATAACAGATGAGTCCTTATCTTCAATCACCTTGATATCAAGGGCGATCTCCCCATGTTCGGTAAACTTAACTGCATTTCCCATCAAATTATATAGAATTTGCTGAAGTCTTATCCCATCTCCAATTAGGTTATTCGGGACTTCCGGATCTATATAATATATGAGTTCCAAATTCTTTTCATGAGCCCTAAGGGCTAATGTACTGCATACCTTGCTTATTATTTCATCAAGTACAAAGGGGGAATTCTCCATTTCCATTCTGCCGGCCTCAATTTTTGAAAAATCCAGGATATCATTAATGATCTGCAATAGCGATATTGCTGATTCTTTAGCCATGGAAATATATTCTCTCTGCTCGTTGTCCAATCTTGTGGATAAGGCCAGCTCCGTCATACCCAAAATGCCATTCATGGGTGTCCTTATTTCATGGCTCATCCTAGCAAGAAAATCGCTCTTTGCCCGATTTGCCTCCTCTGCCTCTTCCTTGGCTTTCCTGAGTTCATCTATCATCTTGCTCCTCTCGGTAATATCCCGTATTACGCTGAGAAGCATCCTTTCCTTATCGATGGTTACACCCTGTGAACTCACCTCCACGCGGAAAGAGCTACCGTCTTTTCTATAATGGATGCTTTCGAAAAGAATGCCGCTATCTTCAGCTTCTACCATTTGCTCTGCTACAACGGATTTGTCTTCCTTGCCCCTTAAGTCAAATATGCTCATGGAAAGGAGCTCCTCCTTGGTATATCCATAAGCCTTTATAGCCGCATCGTTAGCCTCAATGATTTTCCCATCCATCTGCATAAATAGTATAATGTCGTTGGTGTATTGGGCTAAAAGCCTGTATCGATCCAAGCTGATCTCTGCCTGCTTTAGGTGGGTAATGTCCCGAAGGGATTGAATGGCTCCGATCTTGTTCCCCTGCCTATCAAAGAGGGGAGATGCCGTAGACCAAAGGTGGGCTCCCCTGCCTTGATTTAACCTGGGTATAAATCGGTCTGCGCTAATACTTGCACCATCCCTGGTGAGATTGTTATAGCCTTCGATATTGTCAAGGGAGGGAATATTGACTAGATTTATCAGTAAATTTTGTGTTTCTCCATAGAAAGGGATAGAATACGCGGATTGATCCTTACCTATTATATCCTCCGCTTTTATTCCAGTTAATTTCTCCATGGCATTATTCCAGGTTAAAACACGATTGTGATTGTCTACAACAAAGGTTGCATCCGGGAGAAACTCGATGATACCTTGGTACATTCCTCTGGAATCCTCCAGGTCTTTCATTATGATTTCCTGTTTCCGCAATAGTTCTACATTTTTTTCGTTAGTCTCTTGCAGATGGCGAATCATGGATAGATTACTCAGCTCCAGTTCTCTGTTTTTCCAAAGAACTATTGCCAGGATACCTATGGTGAGAACTTGGCTAATTACCATGCCGATATAATGAAATGTTAAGTCCTCGATATGCGGAAATAGAACAGGGCCTACATAATGAAGGATCATCGGTACCCCAACCAGTATAAAGGATAAACCGGCAAGTAAAAAAATGTATCCACCTATTGTCGAAATAAAACTGGGCTTGTTGTTATTTTTTATATCCACTGAACCCATTCCCCCCATATGCCTTGCTATCTTTTGTTATATGCTCATATCTAAATTATTTGACCAAGATCGTTAACCTTAATTGTAGATAGATTCCCATTCATATTTAATATTGTGTTTTCATAATAATGGAGCGCATTTATAGTTCCATTAACGTCCAGAACCCTGCAGTATGTGGTTATCCCCATGGATGAGCCTAATGTGCCAGCCCTTATTTTTTTACCGGCCACCAGTACCCCTCCTCGGGTTATACTATTGGCTCTTTTGAAAATAATGCTGTCCTTGGCAATGAGATTGCATTGATAACACCCTTTGCCTACACAGATAACGTTTCCACTGGATTGTATATCCGAATTCTGGCTATAGGTAAATATTACATCCCCCTGCCTGCTATTGATGTGATTTATATTATCTATATAA
>DGDX01000117.1:0-1069 GCA_002385665.1 Firmicutes bacterium UBA3941 | reverse complement strand
CCCTTATGATGTTGGCAATTTCCCGCAACCTTTTTCCACTGTTTATTTTGTACACATTAAGTCCTATTAAGGAGTTGTTTATCATCCCTAGAATTTTAGAAAACTCTGTCCTCCCGTCATCATCCAATACGGGTAATATCTTCTTACCATTCCTGACAAACTGTTTTATTACATCTGTTTTCTGAAGTGAACGAAATACAAACTTCTCGATTGAAACCCCATTCCTATTCATGCCCAGTTTCATTACTCTATTATGTAAGTCATCTAGAAGGTCCAGCACCTTCTTAAGTTCAGGCAATATGATTATATGGGCGATAATATCGCCACCGGAAACGACCTTGCTCCTTACAATATTACCATATACTCGAATATCGCCTTTTCCGTAGACAGATGAATCATAAATGCCTCCATAGATGGTGATATCCCCCTCTGCTGTTACCTTGGTTCCCTGTATAACATTTCCTTTTACTATTACATCTCCGTCAAAGGATATATTTCCTGTGCTTATGTCCACATCCTTCGGTATAATCAATACGGGTATAACGCTAACCACACCTCTTTCCAAATGAGGCCGGCCATCCATGGTTGCCACTATTTTTGAATCGTCTAATAGGATTGTGCCCTTGCCCGCTATAAGGGGCTTTTCCTTCCCAGGCCTTGCCTTTATCCTTTTACCGGTGACGGTTATACCATCCCTTCCAGGTATTGCCGGCAGTGACCTGATAGCTAGTATGTCCCCAACTTTTACAGTCGGTATTATGGTATGATCAAGTAGGTCTACCCTGCCTTTGTCGTTTAAGGCGGGATTTCGATAGCTGGTTCTACTAAATAGATATTGGATCTCGCTGTCTACCCCATGGATAGGTTTATGCCCTTGGGCCACTATCATACCTTCCTCTGAACCAGTATCTAATAACTGTTTTATGGCTTCCATATCTATTAAGTCCATCAAAACACCGGTATCTATTAATCTGTTAATGCATTCCTCAAAAGATGGTAATGATGGCGGTATTTCGTGGTAGCCTGTTCGAATGAATATTCGATTGCGGGGTTTGGTATCTTTTACAAA
>DGDX01000079.1 GCA_002385665.1 Firmicutes bacterium UBA3941 | reverse complement strand
TAAAAGGAGTATCTGACTTTTTTCTTGCAGGGCGATCGGTGAACCCATGGATGTCGGCCTTCTCTTATGGCACCGCATACTTTTCTGCAGTATTGTTTATTGGATATGCAGGAAATATCGGTTGGAACTTTGGAATTTCTGCGTTATGGGTTGTGTTCGGTAATACTTTTGTGGGTAGCTTTTTGGCTTGGAAGGTACTTGGCCCTCGGACTAGAGAGATGACGAATCGGTTAAATGCAACGACCATGCCAGAATTTATAGGGATAAGATATCAAAGTAAGAACTTGAGGATCGCCACTGCTTTGATAATCTTTGTCTTCTTAATTCCTTATTCTGCTTCGGTTTATAAGGGGCTGGGTTACCTCTTTGAGCAGGTATTTGGACTACCAAATGAGATTATTTTGTTGGTAATCGCATTTTTTACGGCATTTTACCTTGTCCTTGGTGGATATGTTGCATCTGCAAAGGTTGACTTCATTCAGGGTATTATTATGATAATAGGCGTTATTTTGATGCTTACTTATATTATATCGCATCCGGATGTGGGTAGATTCTCAAATGTTTTATCATCATTGAAACAAATTGATGCGAGATTGATAAAACCTATAGGACCTCAAGGTTTGCTGACCACCCTTTCATTAGTTACCTTGACTAGTCTCGGAACTTGGGGGTTGCCCCAAATGGTGCATAAGTTCTATGCCATTAGGGATGAGAGGTCTATTAACGCTGCAAAGTGGGTATCAACGGGTTTTGCCCTATTGATAACCTTTGGGGCTTATTACACGGGGATTGTCAGCAGATTGTTTTATCCTGAATCAATGCCCTCCTTTAAAGGGGCTATTAACTCGGATGTACTGATACCTAAGGTCCTAACCCAAACCCTTCCTGGGGCTGTATTGGGCATCATCTTAATATTGGTGCTTTCTGCCTCTATGTCTACACTGGCTTCCTTAGTATTGGCATCCAGTTCTGCAATAACCATGGACCTTATATACGGTGTTTTTTGTCCTAATATCAGCAACAAAAAGCTTACACTTTTGACGAGAGTTCTATGTTTGCTGTTTGTAGTCCTGTCATACATCATAGCGATTTTACCTAATCCTGTTATGACTCTGGCATCAATTTCATGGGGAACAGTATCCGGTTGTCTTTTGGCCCCTTATCTGTACGGGCTATTTTGGAAAAGGACAACCAAGGCGGGGGTATGGGCTGGGATTGCAACCGCCTGCTGTATTATGATAGGGGGAGCTGTCTATACCAAGATGGATGATGCGTGGATGCCAATATTTAGTGCAATGTCAATCATAGTTCCCTTGCTTATTGTCCCCCTAGTAAGCATGGTTACTCAATCATATGGTAAGGTAAATCTAGAACTGTCATACGATTTACCCATAACGCAAGTTGAACCGGAATCTTGAGTTACATGATATACCCTTGATTAGCCAGTTTCAATAAATGTATACCAAAGTAATATTTCTGGGTCTCTAATGATAATGGAGTAAACCGTTTTCTTTGATTATAGAACCAGTTGAATATATAGTTGTTACAACAAGACCAACATTAAAAATACAGGAAATTTATTTATCTTTTTGGAGGTTTTCTATTATGGAATTGATGTTAGGAAATAAGGCTGTTGCCAGAGGCGCATATGAAGCCGGAGTTAGGGTGGCAACAGCATATCCTGGAACTCCCAGTACTGAAATAACGGAATTCATCGCAAATTACGATGAAATTTATACTGAATGGTCGCCTAACGAAAAGATTGCTATGGAAGTTGCTATAGGTGCTTCTATAGCAGGTGGACGTGCTATTGTGTCAATGAAGCATGTAGGCCTCAACGTCGCGGCAGATCCCCTATTTACCGTATCCTATACCGGGGTAAATGGGGGCCTGGTAGTGGTAGTAGCTGATGACCCGGGAATGCATAGTTCCCAGAACGAACAGGACAGTAGATATTATGCCAGATCAGCCCATATCCCAATGCTGGAACCTGCAGATAGCCAAGAAGCAAAGGACTTTGTAAAACTCGCCTTTGAGCTTAGCGAAAAATATGATACCCCCGTTTTATTAAGATTAACTACCAGGATATCGCATTCACAAAGCTTGGTCAGTTTAGAGGAACCTTTACCATTCTCAATAAAGGAATACACAAAAAATCCTCAAAAGTATGTAATGATGCCAGGGATGGCACGTAAAAGGCATGTATTTGTGGAACAAAGAATGAAAGATCTTGCCAAGGATTCTTGTGAATTTGAGATAAATAGGATAGAAATGAGGAGCGAAAAGATCGGAATCATAACAAGTGGTATTGTATACCAATATGCCAAAGAAGCATTTCCTGAGGCTTCCTTCCTGAAGTTGGGCATGGTCCACCCATTACCTAAGGATCTAATTTTAGACTTTGCTTCCCGTGTAGAGACTTTGTATGTTCTGGAAGAATTGGAACCTATAATAGAGGAGCAAGTAAGAAGTTGGGGAATCCCGGCTATAGGGAAAGAATTATTTTCAGTACAAGGTGAGTATACAGCCAATATGATTGAGCAGGCAATTAGTGGTATTACTGTGAACACCCAACCTGCTGAAGAATTACCCAACAGACCCCCGGTCTTATGCCCCGGTTGCCCTCATAGGGCAGTATTCTATACCCTTAAGAAGCTCAAATTAACCGCCACAGGAGATATAGGATGTTATACCCTAGGGACTCTATCTCCCCTTGAGGGGTTGGATACATGCGTTTGTATGGGAGCCAGTATCGGTATGGCTCACGGTTTTGAAAAAGTCCTGGGTAAGGATTTTGCTAAAAAAATGATAGGTGTAATTGGAGACTCTACTTTCATCCATTCGGGGATTGGTGGTCTCATTGACATAGTATACAATAAAGGTATATCCACTATTCTAATTTTGGATAATTCTATCACTGCAATGACAGGACACCAGGATAACCCTTCCACTGGCCGTACTATAAAGGGTGAAGAAGCACCTATATTGGATTTGGTGACTCTAGTTAAAGCAGTGGGCATAAATAATATCCATGTCTTAGATCCCTTTGACCTGGAGACTTCGAGAAAAGTTTTAAAGAATGAATTGGAAAAGGAAGAGCCCTCTGTAATAATCTTTAGAAGGCCTTGCGCCCTACTAGATAAATCCAAATCTTTACCTTTAAGAATTGTTCCGGAAAAATGTAAAAATTGTGGCTTATGCTTGAGAATAGGGTGTCCGGCTATTCAAAAGTTGGATGAATGCATGGTCATCGATGATGCCTTATGTAATGGCTGCGGGTTATGTGAAAGGATATGTAGATTCAACGCTATGGAAAGGGTGGACTTATAGATGCAGAGTATTAATATACTAATAGTTGGGGTAGGGGGACAGGGTACCCTCCTAACCAGTAGGGTTTTGGGCAATCTAGCCAGCGACTTAGAATATGATGTGAAGGTCTCAGAAGTGCATGGGATGGCACAAAGGGGAGGTAGTGTTGTTACCCATGTAAGATTTGGCAAAAAGGTTTACTCCCCCCTAATAGAGGTAGGAAAGGCAGATATACTTTTGTCTTTTGAAAAGATGGAGGCTTTAAGATGGTTGCACTATCTTAAAGAGGGGGGTATGCTTATAGTAAACGACCAATCCATTAATCCAATGCCTGTTATTACCGGTGCTGCAGAATACCCTGATGATATATTAGATAGGCTTAAGAAGTCCACAGCTAAGGCTATTATTATCAATGCGATAGATATAGCAAAAGAAATAGGCAATATTCGTGTAGCCAACTCAGTATTGTTAGGAGTTTTAGCAAAATACACAGATATAGATTATAAAAATTGGGAAAAAGCTTTAAGCCGTACTGTACCACCCCGAACGGTTGAGATAAATCTTAAGGCCTTCGACAAGGGTTATAATGCTAGGGTATAGGGGAGGAATTGAGTCGCAATGAATTATTGGAATAAATATTGTGAATGCATGGAACGAGAGGAATTAAAAAAATTACAAAGTCAAAGACTTATTGAGGCAGTAGAAAGGGTATATTACAATGTCCCCTACTATCGTAACCTGATGCAAGAGAGAGGACTTATGCCTGAAGATATCAAAGGGATAGAAGATCTAAACAAACTACCCTTTACCACAAAAGATGACCTTAGGGAAAATTATCCATATGGTTTTTTTGCTGTACCGCTTAGTGAAATAGTGAGAATCCATGCTTCATCCGGAACCACTGGAAAACCTACCGTTGTAGGCTATACACGCCGGGACATTGCCATTTGGTCAGAACTAATGGCTAGAACCTTAACCTGCGGGGGGGCGACTAAGGATTCTGTAATCCAAGTAGCCTATGGTTATGGTTTGTTCACTGGCGGCTTGGGAGTACATTATGGTGCAGAACGCCTTGGAGCTTCAGTAATACCTATATCCGGTGGAAACACAAAAAGGCAAATAATGCTTATGAAAGACTTTGGAACTACAGTCTTGGCCTGTACTCCATCCTATGCGCTGTATATAGCCGAAACTATGGCCGAAATGAATTTACACAAAGATAATTTTAAGCTAAAATATGGTATTTTGGGAGCAGAACCCTGGACCGAAGGCTTACGCCAAGAGATTGAAGAAAAATTAGGAATTGTTGCAATTGATATATACGGGCTAAGCGAGATAATAGGTCCCGGGGTTGCTAGCGAATGCTTGTACAAAACCGGCCTCCATATAAATGAAGATCATTTTATCCCCGAAATTATTGATCCTGTTACCGGTGAAGTATTACCTGAGGGTTCAGAGGGTGAATTGGTCTTTACTACCATAACAAAAGAGGGCATCCCAGTTATAAGGTATCGTACCAGGGATATTTCCTCACTTAATTACGAACCTTGTCCTTGCGGACGCACCCATGTAAGGATGCAAAAAGTTATAGGTAGGACTGATGACATGCTTATCATTCGTGGGGTTAATGTCTTCCCGTCCCAGATTGAAAGTATTTTGATAGATATCGGTGAAACTGAGCCCCATTATCTACTAGTTATTGACAGAGTAGGAAATATGGACAATTTAGAGGTGTGGGTAGAGGTATCAGAGAAATTATTTTCCGATGAAGTGCGTAGATTAGAGGAATTAAACCGCAGGATTGCCTATGAGATTCAGAGCACCTTAGGCTTATCAGTGAGAGTAAAATTAGTAGAGCCAAAGACTATCGAGAGAAGTCAAGGTAAGGCTGTACGAGTCGTCGATAAAAGAAGATAAAAGGAGGGTAATATGAAGATAAAACAGATATCGGTATTCCTTGAAAATAAGAAAGGACGGTTAGCCCAGCTAACCAAGATATTAAAAGAGAATAATATCGATATAAGTGCCATATCTGTGGCCGATACCGCTAATTTTGGAATAATTAGGATGATAGTCAGCCGGTATAGTGATGCTATGCGGGTGATTAAAGATGCAGGTTACACAGTTAATACTACTGATGTATTGGCTGTAGAGGTCGCTGATTCGCCTGGTGGATTGCATCAAGTCTTGGAAATCCTCAGTCAAAACGATATTAGCGTTGAGTATTTGTATTCGTTTGTTCGTAGGCCATCGGAACGAGCCTTAATCCTTTTCAAAATCCGTGAGATTGATGAGGCTATAGGGGTACTAAACCATAACGGTATTAATATCTTATCTCCAGAGGAGATATATGAGTTATAACGATGTGGTAAAGTCATCCTTGCTCTTATGAACGTTATATTTTACTTAGTTTAAACAAGGAATATGGATATGGTTAGTCTGCATCGTTGAAACCTGTGTGTAGCAATTGCACGGCAATTATTTGGATGTTATAGGGCTGGTTTTATACCACTAAAATAAGAAATGGACAGGTCGTGGACCTGGTTTTACAAAAATCTTCCAAATATAATTGCCTACGAGGTGATTTTAATGAGGCCTACCCGAGTGGTAATTGATCTTATTAAGTTAGAGAACAATATAAAAGAAATTAAAAGTCAGTTGGACTCCAAAACTGCAATTATGGCAATTGTGAAAGCTAATGCCTATGGTCATGGAATACTGGAAGTTGCCAAAGCAGCCCTAAAATCCGGGGCACATTCATTAGGAGTAGCTATCCCTGAAGAAGGGGTTAAGTTACGTCGTGGGGGTATTGATTGTGATATTTTGGTCCTTGGGGGCTTTGCTACCGACCAAATAAATCTAATACTGGATTATAACCTTTCAATCTGCTTGTTTTCCCTAGACAGTGCTATGCTTATTAATAAACTGGCCGGAGAAAAACGCAAAAAAGTTAAGGTCCACCTCAAGGTAGATACTGGTATGGGTAGGATTGGTGTTAGAGATAGAGAAGAAGCGGTAAAACTTGGCATCGCTATAAATCAAATGGAACATCTAATCCTGGAGGGAATTTTCACTCATTTTTCCAGCGCCGATGAACCTGATCAGAACTACTCATCTATCCAATTAGACCGATTTGTGAGTGTTGTAAATGATTTCAGGCGGGCTGGAATACATCCGGTATGGATCCATGCTGCAAACACGGCATCAATGGTCAACTTTCCCAAATCGCATTTCAATATGGTAAGGATAGGAATAGGAATATACGGCTATATACCAGGCCATGCTTTGGACTCTAAAAGGGTTATAAAAGTAGAACCGGTTTTAAGTTGGCATACTAGGGTTCTTCATATTAAATCGATAGGCGTTGGTTCTGCAATAAGCTATGGTAGGACTTATATCGCACAAGAACCCAGGATTATAGCTACTCTACCAGTGGGCTATGGTGATGGCTATAGTCGTTTATTGAGCAACAAAGGATGGGTTTTGATAAGGGGAAAGAAAGCCCCTATTGTTGGAAATATATGTATGGATCAAATGATGGTGGATGTGACGGATATACCTGGTACTGAAGTAGGCGATGATGTGGTGTTGATTGGTAGGCAAGGGGATAGGAGTATTTTTGCCGATGATCTGGCTAAACTGTATGGAACGATTTCCTATGAAGTTCTTACCGGTATTAGCGCCAGGGTACCCAGAATATATGGAGAGAGTTAAAATGGATAACATCAGGGAAAGAAAAAAGTTAATTCGTAAAGAAATGTTGGCACTCAGAAATGAGCTTACAAGAGAGGAATATCTAATAAATAATCGTAATATTCGGGCTTTGTTCAGTACAATTACATATGGTTATACCCCACAAAATTTTATGAGTTATGTCAATATTGGTAAGGAGGTCAATACCAGGAACATCATTGAATGTTTGCTTTTAGACGGTAAAAAGGTATCAGTTCCTATATGTGTTACTGAGACTACACGACTAATAGCTTCCCAAATTTATGACTTAGCCGAGTTAGCCCCGTCCCATTTTGGGCTTCTAGAACCGATAGCTGAGTTTGTTAGGCAGGTAGATCCTAAAGAGATAGAGGTGGTTCTAGTACCTGGATTAGCATTTGATAGAAGGGGTAACAGACTGGGATATGGCAAAGGGTATTATGATAGGTTCTTAATTAAATTATCACCCAGGGCACTAAAGATTGGATTAGCGTATAGCTTTCAGATTATAGATGAAGTTCCCATAGATGATTTTGACATTCCCCTTGATATCATTGTAACCGAGAGGGAGATCATTGTAGTTTAAATATCGTATATCTGTTTACTTATTTTTTGTATTTTCCCTATTTATACCATTAAAATAATATCACCTGATTTTCATTTCGCATAAAGAGGAAATTTGGATGTTCATGTCGAATAATTATGTTAGCCTTGATTCGTTTATTATGATATGCCTTAAGCTGCGTATAGAACTGAGTGTGGCAATAATTTCTTTTATTGGCTCTTACCTTGTGCTAAACGTTTTTATAACGTCTAGGCGACTAAATAAGCGTTTAAGATAGGAGAGTAAGATGGATTCATATAACTCTAATAAATTGGTTCAAATGGATCAAATTGTTCAAAAAACAATAGACGCTATTGAAAAGGGAAAGAGGGAAATTTTTGAGATAGCCGAAGATTCGAGGCGTGAGTGTAAGGATCTGGAATCTCGTTTAGCAGAACTAAATGATACAATTGGAAAAACAATTGAAAAAGTTGATAAACTAGAGAAGCTGGAGAAAGCCAGCAGATATAAGCTTATGTTAATAAGCAAGGACTTCAAAAATTATAATGAAGAAGATATACGCAAGGCATATGATGTAACAAAGGATCTACAAGTTCAGGTTATTTTACATAGAAAGCAAGAGGAACAGCTAAGAGCCCAGCGTTCAGATGTTGAAAAGCAATTAGGGAGGATGCGCCAGACACTGGAAAGAGCTGAGTATATCACAAGCCATGTAGCATCTGCCATGAATTATTTAAAAATAGCCCTTACCAATATAGATGACACCATTTTAGAAGTACAGAAAAAGGATGAACTAGGGGTAAGAATAATTATGGCTCAGGAAGAAGAGCGGCAGAGAGTGGCACGTGATATACATGATGGGCCTGCCCAATCATTGACCAATCTATCTTTAAAAACCGAAATAATTGAGAAAATGCTGGGGATAGACTTGGAACAAGCCCGAAAAGAAATTCGCGATCTTAGAAAACTAGTTCGGGGGTCACTCCAGGAAATACGTAGAATTATTTTTGATCTCAGACCCATGTCATTAGATGACCTTGGACTCATAGCCACTCTTAAAGAGTATACAAACCGGTTAATGAATGAAACCGACATAGATATCATTTTGGATGCCTATCCCGAGCATATACACGTAGATTCTTTGATAGAGGTAGCTATTTTTAGAATAATCCAAGAAGCATTAAATAATGTTATTAGGCATGCCAACGCATCCCAGGTATTTATCAATTTAAAAATAATGGAGGATACTCTTATAGGCTCTGTCATTGATAACGGGGTGGGTTTTGATACTGAAAATCAAAGGTTAAAACATTTAAAGGATAGTAAATTGGGTGGATTTGGTATCTACGGAATGAAACAGCGGGCTGAACTGCTTAAAGGGAGGTTGAATATTAAGTCTCAACCTGGTAAAGGTACCACTCTCAGACTGGAAATCCCATTAAATGCATTAGGAAAGGAGCGTGTGTATGAATATGATTAGGGTGATGATAGCAGATGACCATTCCTTAATGCGGAAAGGTCTACAGCAAATTTTAGAGTTGGAGGACGACATCAAGGTTATTGCACAAGCAAAGGATGGACAAGAGGCGGTGGAGTTGGGATTGGCTACAGCCCCTGATATTATCCTTATGGATATAAATATGCCTATAAAAAACGGTTTACAAGCTATAAGGGAGCTCAAGGAGAGGGGATGCTCTGCTCAAATAATCGTTTTAACCATACATGAAGATAGGGAATACCTTCTAAAGTCCGTTAAAGCTGGGGCTTCTGGATATGTTATGAAAGATGCTGAATCCGACCACCTTATTGAGGCAATACGTGATGTCTACAATGGTCAGACATATGTTCAACCTAATATAACTACTAGCTTCATCAAGGAATTCGATGAAGCTCATAAACCAGATGTGAATAAAAAACTACAGCATAATAACCTTACCCAGAGGGAAATAGAGGTCCTATTATTGATCGCCGAGGGAAAGAATAACCGCGAAATAGCAGAAGAGCTGTTTATTAGTGATAAAACTGTTAAGAATCATGTTTCTAATATCTTCAAGAAAATTGATGTCTCCGATAGAACACAGGCCGCCGTTTATGTATTAAAAAATCAATAGTTCATCATCCTAAAGAAAAACCAATGATTTTCCTGGTATTTGCCATCATTTTATTATAGAATATATAATGGATTATTTGCTTTGGGAGGATGAATTTAATGGGTACTGTTAAATTAGGGATAAAACTTGTAGGGACCCATGCTATAATATCCATTTTAGAGTTCTTTTTATTGGTACCTCTAACAGGGCTGTGGGAGAACAACCAACTATATCAATGGATTATTGGGCTATTACAAATATTTATTTTTGGGTTTATTATCTATGCAGATATTAGCAACGCTAGCCAAAATGAACTAAAAAGGGACACGTTTTGGAAACCAAAGGGTTTTTTTATAGGACTTGTGGCAACCACACCTGCTCTTATCCTCTTTTTATTGACTATGCTAATTAAGACTCAACCTAATTATGCAGAAATCATTCTTAGATTCTGGCTAGTGCCTTATTCCAAGATATTAGTAACCTACGAAAAACATATGCCGTATCTGGCTATAGGCCCGATTATTTTACTTCCAATTATTACAGGTCTGAGCTACCTGGATGGGATTAGAAAACGAAATAAAATCCTTAATACTATAAAACAATCGAATGCTAAAAGGGCAGAAAAGTCAAAAGTGGATAGATAATCCTATAATTTAATGCTGAGTCTAGAGCCATCATATAAATGATGGCTTTTTTATTGCAGAAATTGGAATAAAATCATTCAACTTATGAAAAAATAATAGCATTGCGTCTATAGGAGTGTGAGTATGGAAGAGGTTATTAAGGGAACTCTGATGATTATAGGCGGAGCAGAGGATAAGAAAAACGACTGTATTATTTTGAATAAGCTAATAGATTTAGCTAACATGAGGAAAGGTAATATAATCATATTAACTGCCGCAACGGAATATCCCGAGAGGACCGCCAAAGAATATATCAATACCTTTAAAAATTTAGGGGCTACAGATATAAAGGCTATTCATATTCAATCCAGGCAGGACGCAAATAATATAAACGAATGTAGAGAAATTAGCCAAGCCTCATGTATATATATGACTGGTGGGGATCAGCTTCGTATCACATCAATAATGGGAGGTACAAGAGCTCAACAAGCCCTATATAGGGCTTTTGAAAATGGAGCCATAATTGCTGGTACCAGTGCAGGTGCATCAGTTATGAGTGAGACCATGATCACTTCAGGTAATGATGACGATGCCCCAAAAAAGTGCACCTTAAAAATGGCACCAGGGTTAGGCTTGCTCAGGGATGTGGTCATAGACCAACATTTTGCACAAAGGGGCAGAATAGGACGATTATTGACCGCCATTGCCCAAAATCCTCATATGCTGGGTATTGGAATAGATGAGGATACCGGGCTTGTTATTAGTGATGATTCGGTATTCGAGGTTGTAGGATCCCATGCCGTTACAGTTATAGACGGAAGCCATTCAGATTATAGTAATGTGTCAGAGTTAAAACCTGATGAAATACTTGCAATAACAAATGTAGTAATGCACGTGTTACCAGCTGGTTATAAATATAATGTTAGATATAGAAAACCTATTACTTAGGAGGAAATGATTTGGAGATTATAGAGCTAAAGGCTTTTAAGGGAAGAAACATTTACAGCCATAGAAAGGTAATCAAGATGTTCCTTGATTTAAAACAGTGGGATGATTTCCCAACTGTTGATATAGTAAATTTCAATTCGAATCTCCTTGCTATGATCCCCAGCTTAGCTGAGCATAAATGCTCCCTTGGTTACCCTGGTGGATTTGTAGAGAGATTGAATAGGGGTACCTACTTAGCTCATGTAATTGAGCATATAGCAATTGAGTTGCTGAATCTTCTCGGTGAGCGCGTCTACTTTGGAAGAACCAGGAGAATAGGGGATACTTCATCATATATAATCGTCTATGAATATATGGATGAAGTCAGGGGATTAGAAGCAGGTAAGGTAGCGGTGCAAATAGCAAATTCATTGTGCAACGGAAAACCATTCGATTTGAACGCTGCACTGAGAATTTTAAACGATAAAGTTTCTCAGAATCAGCTTGGCCCTAGTACAGGAGCAATAGTAGACGTTGCCCGTAAAAGACAAATACCGGTCATACGAATTGGTACAGGAAGTATAGTACAATTAGGATACGGAAAATACCAAAAAAGAATAAAGGCTACTATTGTCGAGGATACCAGTTGTATCTCAGTGGATATATCCTGCGACAAAAGTATAACCAAGATGTTGTTAAAGGATAGTGGAATACCAGTTCCTGAAGGGGATGTTTGCAGAACCCTCCAGCAAGCTCTCATTTTAGCTGAAAAAATAGGTTATCCGGTAGTAGTTAAACCAGAGAAAGGGAATCAAGGAAAAGGGGTGTCATTGAATATCACAAATCCTGCTGATATAGCGGAGGCCTTTAATTTGGCGAGTAAATTTGATAATAATGTCTTGGTAGAGAAATATATCCCAGGGAAAGACTATCGTGTACTCGTTATTAACGGCCGAGTAGCAGCAGTAGCCAGAAGGATTCCGGCACGGGTTATTGGCGACGGTATCCATACTATTTCGGATTTGGTCAAAATATCCAATAAAGACATCAGACGGGGCGATGCCCATGAAAAACCTTTAACTAAGATCATAATAGACGATATCAGTAAACGAGTTTTACATAAACAGGGTTTTACCGTAGATTCTGTACCTCCTAAGGGAAAGAGCGTTTATTTAAAAGAAAATGGAAATCTCAGTACAGGTGGAGAGGCTATTGATTGTACGGATCGAATCCATCCTGAAAACTGTGACATTGCCATTAGAGCCGCATCCGTCATCGGTCTTGATATAGCCGGGATAGACTTTGCCTGTCAAGACATTTCGCAACCAATTACTACAGCTGGAGGTGCGATTATTGAAGTAAATGCGGCACCCGGTATCCGGATGCACCTTTACCCATCAAAGGGCAAACCTCAAAATGTAGCCGAATCTATAGTCGATATGCTATTTCCTGTTGGCTCAAAGCATTCCATCCCAATTATATCCATTACCGGAACCAATGGCAAGACTACAACTGCAAGGATGGTGTCTCATATTTTCAGGGTTTTTGGAATGAATGTAGGCACTGCTGTTACCGGAGGTATATATATAAACGATAAATGCTACATAGAGGGAGATACTACAGGTCCTCAGAGTGCCAAAACAGTACTCATGGATAAAACCATTGATGTAGCAGTATTAGAAACTGCCAGGGGTGGTATTATAAGATCTGGTCTGGCCTATGACCTAAGTGATGTAGGTGTGCTTACAAATCTTAGCGAGGACCATCTAGGTATTGATGGTATCAATACCTTGGAAGACCTTCTTCATGTGAAATCCTTAGTCGTGGAATCTATAAAAGCCTATGGATACGCTGTTTTAAATGCTGATGATCCAATGGTTTTACAAGCCAGTGATAGAGTTAGATGTAAAATTATATACTTTTCAAAACAGGAAGATAATCTAATAATCCATAGGCATCTATCTCTTGGTGGTAAAGCCGTATTCATAAAGAATGACTATATAATTATTGCAACAGGAAGCGGTAATATACAAAGTCTTAATATATCCAAAGTCCCTGCCACCCATGGTGGTAAACTCATTCACAATGTAGAGAATTGCCTTGCTGCAATATCTGTTGCATATGCCATGATGGTTCCCATACCCATTATTGAAAAGGCTATGACTTCTTTCTATTCGGATGAGATACAGAACCCCGGTAGGTTTAATGTTTTCAACATTAAAAACTATAGGATAGTAGTAGATTACGGACATAATATTGCCGGGTATAGACTTATAGGTGAAGCGGTAAAAAGAATGGGTGCATCCAGGTTGGTCGGCATCATAGGAATGCCCGGTGATAGGGACAATGACTACATAAAAACTGTTGGGGCCATAGCAGCAGACATCTTTGATAAGATAATAATAAAGGAAGATTTGAACTTGAGAAATCGCCGTCCAGGGGAAGTCGCAAGACTTCTTGAAGAAGGGGCTTTATCAAAGGGAATGAGTAAAGATCAGATAGAAATAATTCTATCTGAAACTGGTGCCTTGGAAAAGGCAATGAATAATGCTTACGCCGGTGATCTGATTGTAGTATTTTATGAAAAACTTGAACCTATTTTAGACACAATAAAAAAGGCAACCAGAAAGCATGATAGAAAACCTTTACTTGGTTATAACAGTTTGAGGTATGGAGGAAAAAAGTAAAGTAATAAGATATTTCGCCAAAGCTAATAATAGATGTTTCATAATTAGGCTTTGGTGTTATATAATTATTTGGCAGAGGAGGTTTGGGAGATTATGCTTCGTGATTCTGATTTTAAAGAGATTGACTTAGGGGACAAGGAGGTATTCGATAAGTATATAAGTAAAAAGATACATGATAATTCGGAATTCAACTTTACGAATTTTTTTATATGGAGACATCATTATAAGTTGAATTTTTCAATTTATGAGAACCATTTATGTATAATAGGCCAATATCGTAACACATTTCCAATCATTTTTCCACCTCTAGGGGCTCAGGAGTCAGGCTTTGACAATGCTCTAATGGCCCTAGTGGAGTATTTTAAATATAAGGGTTATCCAGTTATTATCAAATCCATTACTGAACCCATTAAAGAAGTTATGGAAAAAAGCCTACCCGGTAAATTTAAATATAAACATGACCGGGATATGGACGATTATGTTTATCTAAGTGAAGACCTAATAAATCTTCGCGGTAGGAAATACCAAAAAAAGCGCAATCATATAAATAAATTTTTAAATCGTTACACATATGAATATGAACCTATCACTAACGATAATATAGAGGAATGCCTGATAGCTGAAATAGAATGGGCAGCAGGCAGGCCAAAGGATAATGGGATAGAAGAGGAAAAGGTAGCCATAGTAGAAGCCCTTAGAAATATGGAAGCCTTAGGCTTACAGGGTGGGGCCTTAAGAATCAATGACAGGATTCAGGCTTTTTCTTTAGGTGAGGTATTAAACCCTAATATGGCTGTAATACATATAGAAAAAGCCAACATAGAATATGAAGGATGCTATGCAATGATCAATCAACAGTTTGCAAAAAATAGTTGGAGTCACCTTAAATATATAAATCGTGAGGAAGATATGGGAATTCATGGCCTGAGAAAGGCAAAAATGTCCTATCATCCAATAAAAATGATAAAAAAATATACTGGTCATTTGTTGTAGGATGTTAGATATGGAATTAAGATTGGCGAAGCCTCAAGAGACAATTGAAATACGAAATTTGTGGAATTATTGCTTTGATGATTCTCCGGATTTCGTAGAGTGGTTCTTTAATGTTAGATATGAGCCTCTCAACACTCTAGTTGTAGCAAAAGATCAGAGGATATGTTCGGCCTTACAAATTTTGCCCTATGATATAGCTTTAAGGGATAAAAAAATGGCTACGTCATATATTGTAGGTGTATCCACACAACCGGAAGACCGGGGGAAGGGATATGTGTCAGAGCTTCTCATAAGAAGCCTTGAAACTATGAGGAACAGAGGCCAGTGGATCTCTATACTTTTGCCCTTCAATTACGGATTCTATAGAAAATACGGTTGGGAAACCTGTTATTGCTATAACGAATATACTGGTGATAGGAACTCCTTCTCCAAACTCTTGGGCAATGTAGACCTAAGCGGTAAAATTTTACCCATTAAATTACCTAGAGATTTAAGCCATCTGACATCATGTTATACATCCTATGTAAAAAGTTTAAATGGCTATGTTATAAGAGATCAAAAGGACTGGGAGAGAATCCTCTGGGATATCAAAATAGACGGTGGAAATGGATATATCTATGTAAGGAACGATGAAACAATAGGATCTATATTGCTTGTGAAAGATAAAGGCGAGCTTTCCATCAGAGCCTTGTACAGCACGGATATTTTGAGTTATAAGGAGCTATTATTTTTTGCTGTTAATTATGATCCTACTATCAACCGAATTGTTTGGTCAGATAGAAGAGGTGAGCCACCTATTCCTCATATGACGGAGTCTGGTATCGATAAAGAGGAAAAGCCCTATGTTATGGGACGGATAGTTGATGTACAAAAAGCCTTTGATAATATAACCCTAGCAAGAGAAATTGATTTAGTTATAGAGGTGCTGGATCCTCTCCTTGAATGGAATAATAATAGATTTAGTTTCGCTTATAAGAATGACGGATTATCTGTTTTGACTACATCTAACCCGCCCGATTTTGAAATCCCTATTTCCACATTGACCCAACTGCTTTGGGGTTACTACACACCATGGCAAGCTATGCAGCACGGATTGATAAAAACCTTTAACAGGGAGAAAATCGAAGATCTCGACATTCTATTTCCCAAAACTACCCCATACATATATGAGGATTATTGAAATAGTGCTTTATGGGGAAGCATAGTTCATGGAATATTCGTAATAATGCATATAAGAGCGATAGGACAATTCTATCGCTCTTATGCAAAAAGCATACTAATAAAGCACTATATAATTGAAATAAATTCTGGCTTTCGCTCTGTATAGGATGTAATGTGCTTAAAACCCGATTCTCTAATAACACTACAGCCTAAATCTAAACCAAACCCCACATCGTCAATAGTATGCGCATCGGATCCCAGTGTTATTATTGTTCCCCCTAGATCCTTGTACCTAGCCAAGATCCTAGGCGTGGGCATAGGTGTCTTTGAAGCATGCTTATATCCTGAGGTATTAACCTCGATTCCTTTTCCTTTAGTGATTAAAACCTTTAGGATTTCATCAATAAGGGATAAGCATATCAGATCTTCATCCTGTTCGTATGGAAACGGTGAATATCTCCTAATATATCCAATATGACCCAACACATCAAAATTAGAAAATTCCTTCACCAACTCAAGGGTCTCCTCATAATATAGCCTGTAGCATTCTTCTTTGGTCCTATTTTTATAATAGTCCCCTTGATACGGGTCCATCCTTTGGATAATGTGAATCGAGGCGATAACGAAATCGAAGGGGTATGTGACTATTATATCCTCTACCTCTTCTAATACATGGGGTTGTAATCCAACTTCAATACCGGTCTTTATTTTTAGGCAATCCTTATAACGCTCTCTGTTTTTTTCTATATCTATTAAGTATTTTTCTATATCCAATGCTCCAAATTCGTAGTTAGGGTCTGGCCAGTCGATATCCAAATGGTCTGTAAATGCTATTTCCTTCAACCCTAACTCTATGGCTTTTTCGCATGCTTCCTCTATTGACATTTCACCATCAATAGAATATTGTGAATGCATATGGTAGTTAATTTTCAATATACCCATCTCCGTTCAAGGTTATAGTCCAATATATGTTATTCTAAGGCTTTCTTACCTCTGGAGTCAAGCAAAATAGGATTTAGACAAATTCCTTGTATGAATTTTATGCTATTTCCCTTGCAATATTGATGTTACGAAATTTCGAGAAATCGGAAGGATTATATAGCTAATTTGCAACAACAGCCTTTGATTGGTTTTGACTTGTACTTCATGTTATTATATAATTACATTTGTTCCTTGTTAATTACATTTTTTACGGCCCGGTAGTTCAGATGGTTAGA
>DGDX01000102.1:3450-6787 GCA_002385665.1 Firmicutes bacterium UBA3941 | reverse complement strand
AGATGTGTATAAGAGACAGATTTTCAGCATGGCATCGGGTATAACATTGGGATCCTTATAATAATCCATGCGATAATATACTATATAGCCTCTGCGAACAGAGAGATTTCCATCATTAATGGCATTGTCCAGGACAGCTTCCAGATTGGCACCCGGCCCTACCCTGGAGCTGGCTATGGATAAATCCTGCCACATCACCCTGCAACCTGCACTGGACACAGCCTCCAGGATTTCATCCTTAAGCTCTATATAATAGGGATATCTGACCAGGGTCGGGGTTTGCTGGATTAGCTTTGAAACTTCCCTTTGAATAATCAATATAGTGTTCAGGGCCGAATAGAAGTCCTTATCCTGGTGCTCAGTCAAGCAGATCCCTATCTCATGACCCGCCTTAGCAATCTCCTTAACCCTGTCGGCATGATTTAAAAGATCCTTCCTGGTTATGAAAAAGGTTCCCTTCGCCCCTAATACATCCAGGTTTTCCATAACCCTGTTAAAGACTTCCTCATTGGCGATGCCGTAAAAGGCGTAGGAGAGCGCCTTCTCCGTGGTATATACAGTGCTGTGTTCCCTGGCCTTCTTCCCATTGTTTTGCTTTCGCAGCTGCTCTAATTCCTCCCGGCTAAAATCTTTAAAGTCTGTATCAGCGGGTTTTGATGCCGGAGGTACAGGAGGTTTATATGTAGGGCTTTTACCAGTTTTCACTACCGTTACCTTCTTGGGCGGTGCTTTTGCTTCCTCCTTCTTGTCCTCTCCGCCCTTGGCGCCCCTGTAGGTTTCCAGGTCCTCGACAAATACAACCTTGTAATTGGTCCTGTCCAGAGCCTTTAACAGCCAGCCCACTACCAGGTTAAGCCTGACCTCGGGGTCCAACTTCTCCAGGCGGGCTATCCCAGCCTGTTTATCGATGGCGGGTTTGGCAGGATCAGGTGGTGGTTCGTACTCGCCTTCTTCCAGCACCCCATCCATCTTCACCGCTATGATGGAGCCCTCATCCAGCCTTTTTACATAGCCCAATACCTCGCTGTAGTTTATAAAGCTCTGATAGCTTAAATACTGGGTAGGCTGTACCACCATCTTATGACCTACAGCATAGGCTGCCTTTAACAGGTCACCGGTATATTTTGTATCGTTGCACAATAAGGTGGTGGGTTTTTCCCCGATGATCGTATCGAAAACATAGTTTGCACGGACAAAATCCTCGATCAGTTCCTCCTGGGAGAGCTCATGCATCCTGGATGATGGCACCAGGGTATTGCTGCCAATCCTATGACCCATGTCATGTAATTTCTTTACGAAATCGGAGTTCTCTGCTGCAGCTATTCCCGGAATGAAAAAGTTCGCCTTATATTTATACCTGATCAGAAGTTCCAGGATTTTTTCGTTGGTAACGGAATCCGACAGGCCCTGAAAGGTCAGGGCCACAACCTTTGCCTTGGTATTAACCTTTCTTAAAACCTTTGCCCTGGTATCCTCTTTTGATAAATTCTCAAGGGCTTCTTCAATCTCCTTTGTAGCATCGTACTTGCCTATATCGTCTACAGAGATTGTCCTTCTGCCCCTGCTGAGAAAAGTTACCACTACACCCACAAGCAAGGCTAGTATAAGTAATATACAGATGGTTAAGAATATAGCTTTCTTTGTACCCACAGACATCATCATCTACCCTCTTGAGTTATAAGCTCCAATAGGAGAACCCAAACCTTTCCATTTCTTCCCTTGAAAATATGCTCTTTACGTCTATCAATATCTTCTTATCGTTGTCCATATCCCTGTACATACCGTTTATCTCATGAATATCCAGGTTTTTGAACTCCTTATGCCCTACGGCGAATATCAGACAGTCCGCATCCCTTACATCTGCCAGGCTCACTAAGTTAATCCCTTTCATATGACGTAATTCATCAGCGTCTGCAATGGGATCGACTACCTCAACGTCAATATCGTACTCCCTGAATCTTTTGATTATATCCATGACCTTGGAGTTCCTTATATCCGGGCAATCCTCCTTGAAGGTAACCCCTAAGATATAGATCCTTGCCTTATTGATCTGTATGCCTGCCTTGATCATCTTCTTAATGGCTATGTCGCAAACAAAATTCCCCATGTTATCGTTTATCTGCCTGCCGGCCAGTATGATCTGTGAATGGTAGCCCAGCCTTTCCGCTTCATAGATAAAGTAGTATGGATCCACGCTTATGCAGTGGCCGCCAACAAGGCCGGGAGTAAAGTCCAGGGCATTCCACTTTGTATTCATGGCATCCAGGACTTCCTTTGTATGGATATCCATTCTCTCAAAGATCATGGCCAGTTCATTCATAAAGGCTATATTGATATCCCTTTGGGAATTCTCCGCCAGTTTGGCCGCTTCGGCTACCTTTATGCTGCTTGCCTTAAAGGTACCGGCTTCAACTATCAATTCATAAACGGATGATATGAGATCCCTGGTTTCATTATCTATTCCGGACACAATCTTGACGATATTCTCCAATCTGTGCACCTGGTCACCTGGATTGATCCTTTCCGGGGAATAGCCCACTTTGAAATCCCTACCCACTGTAAGGCCTGATTCTTCTTCAAGGATGGGTATGCAGATATCTTCGGTAACGCCTGGATAAACTGTAGATTCATAGACCACTACTGCTCCCTTTTGCAGATTACGACCTATGGTTTTGCTTGCATTTTTAACCGGTCCTAAATCCGGGGTTTTGTCCTTATGGATGGGAGTGGGAACGGCAACCACAATGAACTTGGCTTCCTTAAGCCTTTCTGTCTCCCAGGTAAACTCTATCTCTATACTTGAACTGTTAATCTCCTCATCCAGAATGCCGTCAAAGCCTTTTCCTTCTCTGTATTTTTCAATCTTTTCCCGATCAATATCATATCCAATGGTATCAAGCTTTTTTGAAAAGGCCATGGCCAGTGGAAGCCCTACATATCCGAGGCCGACTACTGCAATCTTCTCTTTTTTGCTGATCAGATCCTTATATAACCTTTGCATAATTTTTCACCTGTTCCTTAGGCAAATTCATCATGTAATTATAAATCAGCACAATAATAACCCGATTGAGTAATCCTGTCAATGTCAATTAAAACTAGCATTCTACAAAAATGGTGTAATAACGAAGGTTTTCCTTACAACGATGCATAAACGTAGGTGCGTTTAGGAAGTGCATTACATGTAAAGTTTGTTATATCACATAAAAAATACTTTTGCACTATATTATTACAATATTCTAAAAATAGAAGCGAAATCCATCAAAAGTTTCAGTATCCATGCCGGCACATATATTATTTCCATATATTTTGATGACAAAGGAAACGTCCCCTTGTCACA
>DGDX01000102.1:0-3197 GCA_002385665.1 Firmicutes bacterium UBA3941 | reverse complement strand
ATGCACCTTTTCCTGATATGTGTCATAGTATATCCTGTAAGATTTAATATCTTATTTCATATAGGATATGCGGAGGTGAAGAGATTGGATAATAACTATGAATATGAAAACAGTTTATTATCACCCCAATCCCGTGACAAGAAGAAAAAGAAAGACCAACCCTGTCCTCATTTGCCCGGAACCTTACTGAGAATTTTCATACCTGCCGGTGCCGTCATAAACCTTTTAAACCTGATTGAGGTAACTACTCCATCCGGAATTTGTCTAATCGTCAGAATACCTCTCTTAGGCGATAATAAGGAAAAGGATAATACTGCTTTTTCATTAAGCAATATAGTATCAGCCATCGAAGAGCTGGGCGGTACTGTTGAAGTTATGGGCAGCTAGTATAGTCTATTCTCACCGGAATAAAAAGACTATAATTACCCTCGGATAAATTATTAAATTATGGTGAATTGAAAAAAAGCTGTTGCAAAACTGGTTGATCCAGTCTGGCAACGGCTTTTTCTTATCCATTGATAGTATTTGATTTACTATAACTTATTGGCAACTATCTCCCGGTTCAATCCCCATGGCTTAATCGACTGTAAATTCTGCGGCTAAATAATGGGTATCGAAGTCTCCGGTTCCTCTAAAGTCCAATATATCCTTGATTATGCGATACTCCCCCTTGTTCAGCTTTCCATACAGCCACTGCCAATCGGTTTCCCATTCCTGCTTATCTCCTGATGCCAGCTCGTATCCGATGTCTTCAAAACCGTAATCCCCTTCTATGGTTACAGGGACTTCGTACCATTTGCCATCAAGCTTTTTCTCCAGTAGGAAGAATTGGCCATAAAGGCAGTTTTTATCGGAATCGTTCTCAAAGATTAATACCAATCCATTGGGAGAAACCGTTCCCTCTTTTATGGTCATGGTAACCCCTTGAAGATCGTTTACAGTCTCATATTTTGTGGGCTTTAAGTCGTTTGTGTTTTCTGCTTCGCCATTAGTCCCATCATAGGGTGTTGCTCCTTTATTCATACAACCGCCTAAAGCCATAACCAATAAAAGAGCAGCTATCATAAGGGCCAAAATCTTTCTCATGGTCTATCACCTCAATATATAAGACGGAGGAGGTGGGTAATTTGTTGCATGATTTTTGTGACAAACGAAACGTCCCCTTGTCACGTCCCCTTGTCATTAATCTATGCTTAAGTTCTCTGCAAAGGTAAATGGTATAATACAATTGCTCCCAGTGTATTTATAAGCATCTTCATTATGCATTTTTTCTACTATTTGTTCAGTGTTAAAATCTCCAAACTGCTCAATTACATCATCCAACGCATCTATCTCAGACTGGGTCAATTCCTTAATTTCCAAGCCGGTATCTGGTTTAAACCTATAACCAACCATATCTTCTCCATATATAACAGTATCAAACTCGACACCATCAAGTTCTACGATTAAGTTACACTCTTCCGGTACAGCTCCCATAGGAAGAGCACGATAAACTAATCCACTAATAGAGACACCATTTCTCTTATAGTGAAGATAATCGGAATACCAGAGCATCTTCATCAATTTTACCTTGTGAAGGCTTTCAACCTTTGCAGCCAGATAATTGATCATCTCAACTACTTTATTTAAATTAAGTTTTACTCCACCATTAAAACTCTCAATATCAAAATCCGCGTACTTAGCTTGTATTGCATCGATTAAGTATTGATTTCTTTTTTTCTTATATCGTTCATTTGCTATGCGATAATATTTATCAAAAGCTTTATCTGATATGCGTCCTCTGGCCCTGTTTAACATTTCTAAAAACCAATTTGGAGCGGAATCAATTTTTCTAAGTACATCGTCATGGGCACGATCCTGAACCTGATGATTTTCATATCTGGTAATTGTTGCCTTCCCCCAGCCAAGTATTTCAGAAAAATCCTTCTGACTTACTCCATATTTCTCCCGTATCTTAACAATCTCGTCCGAGGTCAACAGGTCCATTTTTCTTCTATAAGCATCTTTCATAGCTAAATCATTTAGCTTTATCATTTCTTCCTTTTCAAGAAACTCATCTGCCAAAGAGCAATATTCATAGGTTGCCACGAAAGATATTTCTTCATCCTTATAAATTTCAGTTTCAATAACTTCGACTGTATCTACCTCATGCTCCGTCATACATATTAAACACAACTTTTCTTCGCTCTTGATTTTCTTCACAATTTTCACCTCAACTTTACCTATATGGAAAGTCAGATTCATTAAAAGCTTTTTCTGCAAAATGAAATGACATCACAAAAATATAACTATTATTAGCATATGATAAACTGACTAATTCTACCCTTATTTTAATATAAACGTCCTCTTCCTGATACTTTTTCCCAAAGACTCTCATATCAGACCTATCGGGATACCGAGTGTCTTTTACTGTTTCTATATATTCTTCCACCGTTAATTTAATAAGTTCCTTTTTTAATGCTTCCACTAGGTCTTCATCAGGAAATAACTTTGACAATGTGTAACGGTTAGTGTATTTCTTAGGTCGATCTTTATCAACCTGCCTTTTCTCTTGTAGATTAATAGTTGCAGAACCGTTTTCTATTGCATATTGCAATCTATCTAAATAGGTTCGGATTTCTTGTTCTGACTCTACATATTTTTTCTCATAAGTACTATTCATGATAATTATAACACTCCCCAACGTTTCGGTCAACGATTTTGGTATCATTTGATACCAAATATTCCAATGACATCTCTGTTACATAAATCTACTTGTTCTGATATATGTTCTTAAATATAAAGTGGGACAAGGAATTTGATCCCTTGTCCTACTTGTTGCATGATTTTGTGACAAACGAAACGTCCCCTTGTCATCCTTGTCAGAATATGATGCCCGGTCCGAATTCAGCCAGGGATACCATTATATAAGGGTTAATACATGTATCCTTCCTGTCATATGCAAATTTCCACAGCTTTGCTGCCAGCTCACGAATTATAGGTCGACTCTCCGGCCTGTCAGCTATATTCACCAGCTCATGAGGGTCCTCTTCCAGGTCATACAACTCATCGTAATCAAAACCGTTATAGACATATTTCCACCTGGGCGTCATGATTGAACGCTGTATCCCGTATAGCTCATTTCCATTGGTCTGGGTATACATCTCGTCCCTCCAGTTTGCTATTTTTTCTGTATCTCCCTGGATAAGAGGAACAAA
>DGDX01000066.1:93784-97334 GCA_002385665.1 Firmicutes bacterium UBA3941 | reverse complement strand
AAAGACCTTAGGTGGCGGTAATATTGGCCATACATATGATGTGGATGGTACTGATGAGCGCTCCCTGACCAAGTCCTTGATATGGGGAAGAAAGTCAATGACGGAATTTGAGAGATATTATAGGGAGTATTTGGACGGTTACGAGGAAATGGAATTGGCCGCTACAGGGGCCATATTGGGTATTCGGGAGAGCAGACGCATTATGGGCGACTATGTAATGGTATTGGATGACTTTATCAACAGGGCCAGTTTTGATGACGAAATAGGCAGGTATGCTTATCCGGTAGACATTCATCCTTCGGATACATCAGTAGAAGGCTTTAAAAAGTTTGAAAAGGAATACTATAACCTTAGGTATAAGGATGGGGAAAGCTATGGAATCCCCTATAGAGCCTTAACGCCAAAGGGCCTTCAGAATGTGCTGGTAGCCGGGCGCTGTGTAAGCTGCGACAGATATATGCAATCCTCCATACGGGTTATGCCGGGATGCTATATTACAGGTCAGGCAGCAGGAGTTGCAGCAGCTATGGCAGCAGAGAAGAACACGGATACCAGGGGGATAGACATTAAGGAATTGCAGTCCCGCCTCAAAGCAATCGGGGCATATCTACCAAACTTCTAATTAGTTTTATTGCATCGGAACAAATTACTTTATCCTCCGTCTAATAGGATAAGGAGGATTTATATGATGAGAAAATATATTATTTTAATTTTATGTAGCTTATTGGTCCTTGGTATCGCTGCAGGGTGTGGTGATTCCAAGGAAAAGGACGGGACTTCATTTACGGCCAGGGTCTTGGAGACAGGCGAAACCCATTTATTGGTTGAACCTGTAGAGGGTTCTTCTGAATTGAATTCCGCGGACAGGATAACCGTATACATTGGTGATGTAGCCATTGTGGATGATGAGGGCAAGGAAATAACCATCCAGGACATAGGCGTAGGAGACAATGTCCAAATCCACTATGACGGGAGGATAGCCGAAAGCTATCCAGCACAGATCCACGGGTGTCATAAAGTTGTACTGGTTAAATAGATATGATATATACGGAAGGGGACTTTTGTATGTGTGGAAGGTTTCTGTTGGATACCGAGATAAGGGAAATAATTATGACGTATAAGATACAGAGAAATAAGAATACGCAGTATAAATCAGGAGAAATCTTCCCTTCTACAAGTGCGCCTATCATATTTGATGATGGGGAAAGGACCATAGCCCCTGCCAAATGGGGATTCCCCTATGGTTTTAAAAAAGGTATGGTAATCAATGCTCGTTCAGAGACCATTATGCAAAGGCCCATGTTTAAAAACTCCTTTTTCACCGCCAGGTGTGTTATTCCTGCCAACCTATATTACGAGTGGAAGGATGAGGGTGGAAAAAGAAAGATAAAGCATGGAATAGGTCTTCAGAATAGGGACCTTATTTCCCTGGGGGGTATTTATAAGGTGTCCTTGGACGAAGACGGTTTAATGGAGCAGATGACCTTTGTTATAATCACTACCGAAGCTGATACAGCCATAAGAGACATACACAACCGGATGCCCCTTATTATAGAGGACAGGGACCTTGAACCATGGCTGGATAGAGGGGCAAATATAAAGCATATAGAGAATATTCTCAAACCGAGAATGGATTATAACTTTTCCATAAGAAGGTATGAGGATACACCCCCCGGCGGTAGCGGTGATGGGGGTCATCAACAGTTGAGTATGTTTTGATGATATACGGGTTTTAAGGGGGGATGGTATGGTGGTCAAAGGTGAAACCGGACAGGTTATCGTAAGCAATCTAAAGGTTGCAAATACCTTTTTTACCAGATTAAAAGGACTGCTGGGAACAAAGGAATTAAGGGAAGGGGACGGCCTCCTTATAAAGCCGTGTAACGGAATACATATGTTTTGGATGAAATACAGTATAGATGTAGTATTCTTAGATAAGGAGTATAGGGTAGTTCATCTGATTAAGGGTATAAAACCCTGGAGGGTATCCCCTGTAATCAGGGAATCTACTATGGTTCTGGAGCTCACGACGGGAACAATAGACAGATGCAATATAAAACATGGAGAAACAATTCAAATCTCATAACAGGCAGAACTTGCCTGTTTTCTTTATTTTTAGCCCTTTTAAGATCCATTTCTCACTCCCTGATTCAGCTTTGTTTATCGATAATCTTGCATATGGTACTAAAGTATATCAATATAGCCATTTCAAAATTACACTTTAGTAGCCCGTGAAGTGTACCATAGAGGGCGGATATTTATTCCCAATACTTCTATAATTGGATTATAAAAGTTTGTCCTAATTGTATAGAGATTTCTAACAAAATATATATTGGTTGTATAGCTCCTGTTTCATTAATCGACTGTTTTTTTGATAGGGCTTCCTGCAATGTATGTATTTATTATGTTGAAAATAAACATCCCCAGACAGCTAAGCATATTCCAAACCCAAATGAATATAAATATTGAGTGTGACCAATCAGTGCAATATCAGCAAACGCTGATTTGTAAATAAGCAATATAACACACATACAAAGCCGTATGGGTGAATAAAATTAATGGAGGTATTATGATGAAAGACATGTTAATGAGGTTGGTAAGGGAAGAGGGCGGGCAGGCATTAACGGAGTATGGGCTTATAATTGGTTTAATTGCCGTTGTTGTAATTGTAGCACTATCCACACTGGGTGGAAAGCTTAACGGGTTTTTTGAAACCATAAATGATGAATTGGAGAACGCGGCCGACACAAATTGACCTTAGTTGAACAGCTTAATATATCATCCTTTGAATTGACTGTTTTCCCCCGCCTGACGGCGGGGGAAACCCTAAAATCCAAAACCTAAAACCTATACAGGAGAATACATATGATAACAAATATTATCTTTATACTAATGATCCTATCCGCTCTTATCCTGGACCTTAAGTCCAATAAGATCCCAAACTACATCACTTTTACCGGAACCATTATTGGAATTATTCTATATATTATATCAGACGGCTTTTCGGGCCTGGCCGGAGGAGCCTTAGGTATGTTAATAGGTATAGGCCTCCTTCTCATCCCCTTTATGATGAGGGGTATAGGGGGTGGTGATGTAAAGCTGTTGGGTGCTATTGGAGCCTTTAAGGGAGTAGAGTTTGTCTTTAATACCTTCCTGGCATCGGCCATATTCGGGGGATTAATCGCCCTCGTTATCATAATTTACAAGGGGAAGATAATAGAGACACTAAAGTGGTGCTTTATGGGTCTCTATAAAATATTTGCATTTCTGGTTACCAGGGGCAGGATGAGAATACCCCTTATGGAATTTCCTGCAAAGGGGATTAAGTATCCCTATGGTTTGGCAATATCCCTGGGAGCTTTTCTAATATTAGGTCTAGAGGTGATTCAATGGGAGGGCTATTTTTAAGGGGAATAAGGAATAGAAAAGGGCAGAGCACCGTGGAATTTGCCCTTATACTTCCGGTACTTCTGCTCATAATATTTGCCATAATTGAATTTGGATTTATCCTGAATGCATATGTTACCGTGGTTTCGGCAGCCAGAGAAGG
>DGDX01000066.1:87287-93472 GCA_002385665.1 Firmicutes bacterium UBA3941 | reverse complement strand
TCCCATAATGGGAGCCGTCCTGGGGGATAGCGTAACTGTCAGGGCAAAGATAACCATGGCTATGGAATAGGTATTGTTAACTGCCTTTTAGTAAAGGTTTTTAGTAACGAGGAGCGGGGGGTAAAAAATGCATAGAAGAACCAATATCATCATTTTTCTGATAGCTATCATACTTGCCGGGGTAGCTATTTACTTTATTATGGGCTATATAAACGAAATCGAGTCGGCCTATACCAGCATATCAACAAAGCCGGTTGTGGTGGCAGTTCAAAATATCCCTGAAAATATTGCCATAACCGATGAGATGCTTAAGGTTGTGGAGGTACCGGCGGATATGGTACTGCCCCAGGCCTATGATTCCATAGAGGATATAGTGGGCAGCATTGCCAAAACGGATATTGTAAAGGACGAACACATCCTCAGCAATCATATCTATAAGGAGGGGAAGGGGCAGGATAAGTTCTCCTATTCCGTCCCGGAGAATATGAGGGCGGTGTCCATCGCCATAAACGATGTCAGCGGCGTATCAGGCCTTATAAAGGCCAATGACCGGGTGGATATCCTCCTAACCTACGCTTATCCGGGTGATGCTAAGGAGGAAGCAGAGCCAGAGGAAACCGAAGCCCAAGGAGAACTACCGGCCATGGCAGAGTCTACTGAGCAGACCTTGATTGATAGGGAATACCTCAGGGAGATATCGGAGGAAATTTTGAAGGATAGGCGTATAGTCAGCATTGATGCCAATGAGATTACCATCACCATGATGCAGAATGTACAGGTATTGGCCGTATACGGTTCCAGCAGTCAGACAGGTGAGGATGGGGAGAGAAAGGATTCAGGGACCATTACCCTGGCCCTGGAACCCGAAGATGTAGAACTCTTGACCAACGCCGAGGCCATGGGAAGTTTAAAGCTTAGCTTGAGATCCCCGGTAGACGAGGCAGTAGTAGATCTGAAACCTATAATAAGCTTGAGGTGATCTGAGTGGATGAAAAGATAAAGGTCATGTTGCTCATGGAAGAGGGATATATAAGGGACTCGGTGAGGGTGATCTTGAGCGTGACTGAAGACATAGTACTGGTGGGTGAGACGGATAATCTCGGAACCGCTCTGGAGCTAATTAAGAAGTTTACACCCGATATAACCATCGTAGGAGAAGAGGTAAGGGGCAATGATGGATTTGCCTTAAGCCAGCGGATCATGGATGAGGACCCTTTCCATCCCATTATTTTCATCGCTACCAGGCTCAATGTGGACACCTACAAGAATGCCCTTTATGTTGGTATCAAGGAGGTGTTGAAAGCCCCCCTATACCCGGATGAGCTAAAGAGCAGCATAGTCAGGGTTCATAAAGCCAGCAAAAAGGCCGGTAGGCTGACAGTGCATATGGATGCAGAGGCCTCACTGGAAAACGAAGTAAAACCGGATATTAAAGAAACGGATGAGGAGGAATCCAGGGCCAGGATCATCAGCACCTTTAGCATAAAGGGTGGGGTAGGGAAGACCACCATCTCTACCAACCTTGCCGTAACTCTGGCCCAGGGCGGTAATAAAACGGCACTCCTGGACCTGGATATATACTCCGGGGATGTGGCTTTGGCCATGAACATAATTCCAAGGCGGAGGGTATCGGATCTGGGTAACGATATACAAAGGCTGGACCTGGATCTGTTGGAGAGCTATATGGTAAGACACCCTTCAGGAGTGATGGTGTTTTTAGCACCCTTCAATATAGAGCATGCGGACTATATTAAGCTTGACCACATAGAGAAGGTATTGGACCTTCTAAAGCAGGAGTACGATTATATAATAATAGATTGCCCCAGCTATTTCTATGATATCGCCATGATGGCCCTTAAAAAGTCCGATGTAATATTGCTGGTGGCTACCATGGACATTTTATCCCTAAAGAGCATAAAGAACACCATATCGGTATTGGAGAACGCCAAGGTGGCCAAAAACAAGATGAAGCTTGTTCTGAACAAGTACATCAGAGGGGTGGGGCTGACGGTAAACGATGTGGAGGCGACATTGTCCATGCCCGTAACGACGGTTATCCCATTGGAAAACCAGTTGGCAATCAGCAGTATGAACCAGGGTATCCCCTTTGTAGCCGGCATGAGAAGGGCCAAGGTTTCCAGGGGTATCTATAATCTGGCCAGGGAAATATTGGTTATGGCAGGAGGCAAGGCATGAATCTCAATGATAGGTTAATTAGGATACAAAGATCCGGGGAAAGGCTGGAGGATATTTCAGCCAACAGGCTCCAAAGCCTGGTTAAAAACGGTGACAGACTAAAGCCGGAACAGGGGGATAGCATCCTTAAAAAGAAGATAATTGACAATCTGGTCCAGGATTTGGCGGCGGACTTGGACATAAAGCAATTGGATGAAAGGGAGATCTATCAGGTTGCAAAGAGGGTAGAGGAAATAACCGACCAGGTTATGAATCAGGAGGGAAAGTTTGCATCCAGGGCCGAGAGGCAGAAGATAATAGAGGATATTCTGGATGAGATAATAGGCTTGGGACCCTTGGAGCCCCTTTTAAAGGATCCCGACATAACGGAGATAATGGTAAACTCCCCTACCAATATCTATATCGAAAGGGAAGGCAAGATATCCAGGGCAGCTGTAGCTTTCAGGGATAACGATCATATCCTTCAGGTTATCGATAAGATCGTTTCCCCACTGGGGCGGAGAATTGATGAGAGCTCGCCTATGGTGGATGCCAGGTTGCCCGACGGATCCAGGGTAAACGCCGTGATACCCCCTCTATCGGTGCACGGGCCCTGCATTACCATCAGGAAATTCTCCAAGGAGCCCTATGGCATAGACGACCTGGTCAGCTTCGGAACCTTAAGTGCCGAGATGGCACAGTTTCTAAGGGCTTGCGTCCAGGCCAGGATAAATATTCTGGTTTCAGGAGGAACCGGCAGCGGGAAGACCACTACCCTTAACGTCTTATCCTCCTTTATTCCCGATGACGAGCGGATAATCACCATAGAGGACGCAGCGGAACTGCAGCTCCATCAGGAGCATGTTATTACCCTGGAGTCAAGACCTCCCAACATAGAGGGCAAGGGCAGGGTCACCATAAGGGACCTTGTCATAAACTCCCTGCGTATGAGGCCGGACAGGATAATAGTAGGGGAGGTCAGGGGTGCAGAGGCTTTGGATATGCTGCAGGCCATGAATACCGGCCATGACGGCTCCATCACCACCTGTCATGCCAACAGTGCCAGGGACGCCCTGGCCAGGATCGAAACCATGGTGCTGATGGCAGGTACCGAACTACCCTCAAGAGCCATCAGGGAGCAGATATCCTCGGCTCTGAATTTGATAGTCCATCAGAACCGGTTAAAGGACGGAACCCGTAAGATCACTGCTATCTCCGAAATAGTGGGTATGGAAGGCAACACCATAACCCTTCAGGATATCTTTGTCTTTGAACAATCCGGCATGGACGCTAAAGGCAATGTTATAGGAAGGTTTAGGCCTACCGGAATAGTGCCCACCTTTATAGAAACCTTCAAGACCAGGGGAATAAACATCGCGCCCGGAATTTTTGGAAACAGAACGCATTATTAGAGATTCAAATACCTGATAGGTAAGGGGTAATGTATATGTTATACGCTGGTTTGGCAGCTATAGTATTATCCGTATACTTGGTTGTCCTATTGATATGCAGGATGATAAACACCAGAAGGCATATAGGGAGGCAGAGACTGGAGGATTACCAAAGTGAGATACGGCAGGAAAACCCGGAAGGGGGGTCATCCCTTGGAGGGGAATCCAGGGATATCTTTGAGAGTAAAAAGCGAAAGGGCCTCTTCTCTTCTACCAAGGTCTATAAGTCCCTGGAGAAAAAGTTGGCCCAGGGGGACATATACCTTTATCCGGGGGAATTTATTCTCATTGTCCTGTTTTGGGGAGTCATTATAGGCTGCCTTCTCTACCTCATCTCCAGGGTTCCCATTATGTTTTTATTAGGAGTGATTATGGCAATCTTTTTTGGATATATCCATTTAAACTCCCGCAGGCAAAGGAAGGTCAGGCGGTTTGATAACCAGATAGTGGATATGTTGACCTTGATATCCAATGGTCTAAAGGCCGGATTCAGCCTTTTACAGACCATAGGGATCGTAGCACAGGATATGCAGCCTCCCATGTCCCGGGAATTTGGGAGAATGTTAAGGCAGATAAATATGGGGCTGCCATTGGAGGATGCCTTGAATGAACTCCTGGATAGGGTTAAGAGTCCGGACTTGGAGTTGGTGGTGACGGCTATCCTGATCCAAAGGCAGGTGGGGGGTAACCTTTCCGAGGTCCTTGACAATATATCCCATACCATAAGGGAAAGGGTCGTCCTAAAAAACCAGGTCAAGGTGCTTACTTCCCAAGGCAGATTGTCCGGGATAATTATATCCCTACTGGCACCTGCCCTTGCCTTTATCATCTACCTGATGAATCCGGAGTTTATGGTGGTTTTGGTTAAGGAGCCCATAGGCATCATCATGCTCATTGTGGCGGTGTTCCTGCAGATAATCGGGGTTGTGTTTATTAGAAGGATAGTTGATATAGATATGTAGCCCTTGGCGCAAAGGAGGTTCAAAATGCACTTGTTTATTGGTTTTATCACCCTGGCAGGCTTTGTCTTTCTCTCCAGCCTGCTTATATATGATTTGGCCACCAGAAAAAGGCGCAATATAAGAGATAGGCTAATGGGCATTGCCCAGAGGGATGATGAGAAGGAGGGGGAGGATATAGAACCCCTGAATGCTCCCTTTATTGAAAGGGCGATTATCCCCGTATTTACTAAGATTGGGGGTCTTTTTGCCCGGCTTACTCCCGGCAATATAAAAAAGAACATCGAAGAGAAGATGTGGCAGGCAGGCTACACGGAAAAGAACAGGGTAAGTAAATTCTTTACCATCCAGAGCATTTGGCTCATCTCCCTGCCTTCAATTGTGGGTATGAGCCTATATCTTATGGAGCTCCCCAAGACCAGGATATTGGTTCTGGTAATACTTACGGCAATTTTTGCGATGCTATTTCCCAGTGTAAGGCTGAATAGCAGGATCATAGCCCGAAGGGAAAGGATAAAAAAGGATCTTCCAAATGCCATAGATCTGTTGGTGGTCAGCGTAGAGGCGGGGCTTGCCTTTGACATGGCGGTGGAAAAGGTGATTGAAAAGATTTCCGGGCCTTTGGCTCAGGAGTTTGGTTATACCCTAAACGAAATAAGGATGGGTAAGAGCAGGGGAGATGCCTTCAAGGAGCTGGGTGAGCGTACCAAGATGGATGAACTGGCCTCCTTTATAGGAGCTGTGATACAGGCGGACCAGCTGGGGGTGAGCGTAGGCAGCATTTTAAGGATCCAGTCCGATACCATCCGGGTAAGAAGAAGACAATTTATAGAGGAGGTGTCAATGAAAGCACCGATTAAGATGCTGTTTCCCTTGATCTTCTTTATATTCCCCGCTATATTCGTTGTTGTTCTGGGGCCTGCCGTTATCAACATTATAAAGGTTTTTGCCGGAATGGAATAGAAAAAGGTGGATATGTATGGGGTCGAAGAGATTTAGAAGGACTGTAACTACCTTATTGTTTATTTTATTGTTGTTTGCAAATATACCCGCCAAAATCCTGGGTGAAAGGTCTAAAAATATAGATATAATTGTGGTAATGGATAACTCCGGTAGCATGGCCTATAATGATAGAAGCAACCTTAGGTTTGATGTTGTAAAGAGCTTTATAGACAGGCTCCATATAGGCGACAGTATCGGGGTTTTACACTTTAATACGGATGTTGATGTCCAGCTTCCCATTACAGAAATTATGGGAAATGAGGACAAGGCGCTTTTAAAGGATAAGATAGAGACCGTTTGGCCCAGGAAGGATACCGATGTACTCCTGGCTTTGGCTACTGCCCTGGAGAATATAAGGGCCAGGGAATCCTCTCAAAACACCAAATACTGTATACTGGTCACCGATGGGGAAATAGACCCGGGCCCCGAGTTCAGGAGGGATGAAGAGGTAAGGGAGAGATATTACAGGGATCTTGGGCTTTTGGTAGACCAATATGAAGACAATATTTGGCCCATCTTCGTAGTCTTTTTAAGCCCGGGAGGCCGGGAGGACGATTTCCTAAAGGAGATTGCAAGAAGGACCGGCGGGAACTTCTAT
>DGDX01000066.1:69057-87197 GCA_002385665.1 Firmicutes bacterium UBA3941 | reverse complement strand
GAAAAATATTATAGGGGAGAAAGGATGAATATTGAGGCTCAGCTATCCCATGACAGCAGGAGGCTGGCCTGGGATCAATCCCTTTCCATAGAATCCTTCAAGGTAGAGGTCTCAAATAAGGGAGAGAACAGCCTGATATCCCAGGAGCTAAATGATAGCGGAAATCTCGGGGACATAAGGGCAGGAGACGGTATATACTCCACCTCCTTTATACCGAAGGTTGAGGGGAACTTTGAATTTAGGTTCAGGGCTGAGGGAGCCTATGGGGGAAGACCTTTTATAGCCGAGGACTCTATAGAGATAGAAGTACTGGCACCTTCAACAATCTCAATGAAGGTGGATTTTGCAACTCAAGGAGCCATTGAGGTAATGCAGGGTAGGGGACTCAGGCTTAATCTTGATTTTGAATCGGATGCTGATTCCAGACAAATCCTTGAGCTTAGTTGGTCTCTCCAATCCAAAACCTCTCAAGAGCCAATAAAGATAGCGGTCTTTCCCGAGGATACAGGTGTAGAGGTAGTTGAAATCCCTATACCAAGGACCGTTTCAGTGGGAAAGCAAAGCCTCATCCTGTCTGCCAGGACCTTGGGCCAGGGAGTATTGGTGGAGCCGGAAGAGCTGGTATTGGATATCCAGATAGTTCCCTATAATTTTTTTAAAGCCAATAAAACTATAATATACCTAGTTTCAGGAGTCTTGGGGGCGGGACTGCTCCTATATGGATATTTGTCCTTCATAAGATTCAGAAAGAAAAAGGCCTGGACGATTAAGGGGAAAATAATCTGCTATAAGGATGAAAAAAGGATAAAAAGGATTAACCTTGGCAAGATTGGAAAGCAAAGGGTCAAGATCTCCACTGTAAAGGAGATGGAGCCAGACATTCTCATTCCATTAGAATCCCCCCTGACTTTTGAAATATTTATGGAATCGGGGGCTCTGACGGCTGTACCCGGACTTAGGGGCAGCTATCGACCCAAGTATTTTGTAATAGGCGATTATTGGGATGAACCCATGGAGCTCAAAGACGGAGACAGCTTTATGGCGGGAGGCTATATCTTTACCTACCGCCATCGTAGGGGCAAGACCTCCGTAAACCCGGGCAGGGATGTACTAAAAGATTACGGGACAAAATACTGAGTTGATTTATGTTGATCTATAGATAAATTATTGGGATAAAAAAGGTGGGCACCGGATGATTATCCGTATGCTCACCTTTTATGTTTCGGCTGATGATTGGATTTTCTAGAAGGGATTAATCCTTCTAATGATCTCTTCGATTTCTTTAGTAAATCCCGATAGGGGTTTACCGTCCTCTATATCCTTGGCCATGGTCTTGATTCTGCTTAAAAGGTCGGGATCGGCTGTAACTGCAACCTTCTTGATGCTGGGTTCGATCTTCTTAACCCGTTTTTCTACTGACCTTTTTATAGCATCAGTTACCTTACCCTTGTACTGCTCTTCAAACTGCAATCCCACTAAGGCCGTATCTCCCGTTACCACACAACTGGCCGATTCAATATTCTTTTCCTTGGCTATATCCCTGGCTATTTCCCTTGCCTTATCGCCAGCGGTGTTAGCTGTAGAGGGCCGGCGCACAGTACCCGGAGTAGTCGTATTCGGAGTTGTTCGCTCAGGTGTCGTGTTATCGGGCATTCCGGGTGTGGTTGTCCCGGGTACCCTCGGCCTTGAAGTCCCCGGATCAGTGGTGGAAGGGGGAGTTACCCTGGTCGGCGACGGAGTCACCGGCGGTGTTACCCTGGTGGGACTTGGGGTTGTCCTGGTCTGGCCTGGTGCCGGGGTATTCGTATCCGGACGTCTATTGGCAGTACATCCAAAAAGTAAAACAGTACTAATTACCAACAGGACGCTTAAGAATACCCAAATCCTATTTTTCAAACTTCACTACCTCCTTACATAATTTCTATAGTTCATAGTTCCTGTATAGAAAAAACTATACATTGCACTTCAGAAACCTAAAAAATTGCAGGAATTTTTAAGGTTGATGCTTTTATAGTTTCTGCACAAATTAAATATTTATTGAATGAAAATAATTCAAAAGGGACCTATACAAGGTTAATTTTGTATATCAATTTATTTTTCAAAGCCTTTAAAAGGATTGGAAGAGTTAGAAATAGGAGGGGGTGCTGGAAATATCCTGGAATTATTCAGATATTACATCAGTCATATTTTGTCAATGCATTAATTGAAGCCATTGACTTTAGTGTGGTATAATGTATATGGTACATCTCAGATGAAAACCTTATACATATTTATTAAACTTAACTGTTGGATTTTGCGGGGTGAGAAAGTTTTGGCCCATATATACGATATATTGGAGTCCAACCCAATTATAGGTGCGCTACCACATATGGTGTTGCCCAACGAAAAGGAGCTGGAAAAGGTAGAGGTATTTTTTTTGTTGTCCGGCAGCGTCATGGAGATACACGAAAGGGTAGCCTTTTTAAAGGGGTTGGGTAAAAAGGTTTTTATTCATGCAGACCTTATCGAAGGGCTGGCCAAGGATACGATTGCCATTGATTATATAAAGACCCATATAAAACCGGATGGTATTATGTCAACCCGTAGCAACCTGCTGCGTCACGGTAAGGAGGTCGGCCTCATTACGGTACAACGAATCTTCGTGATCGACTCCCTATCCTTTGAAAGCGGGATAAAGATGATAGAGAACTACAAACCGGATTTTGTAGAGGTTATGCCCGGGATCGTTCCCAGTGCCATATCGGAGCTTAGGGAGAAGATATCACCGCCCATTATCGCCGGTGGCATGATTAAGAAAAAGACCGACGTAATAGAGGCCTTAAAAGCTGGTGCCATCGCAATATCCACCAGTAAACGGGAGCTTTGGGATCTGGATTAAGCTGGCATTTATTGATGCTAATGATAATGAATATATAAAAGAGGGGCGAGGTAAATGGGGGAAAAATATGTAGTTGCACTGGATCAGGGTACCACTAGCTGCAGAACTATTATTTTTGACAGCCTTGGCAGGACTGTGGCCCAGGTATCTAGGGAGTTTAGGCAGATATATCCGGAGCCCGGATGGGTAGAACACGATGCCATGGAGATATGGGAGTGTCAGCTGTCTACGCTGAAGGAAGCTCTGGCCAACAATAACATATCGCCGGACAGGATAGCATCCATAGGAATAACCAATCAGCGGGAGACTCTTGTTGTATGGAATCGCAACACCGGCAAACCCATCTATAACGCTATAGTATGGCAATGCAGGCGAACCGCCAATATTTGTGACGAGCTGAAGCAAAAGGGCATGGAGGATATCATCTACAAAAAAACCGGCCTGGTAATCGACGCATACTTTTCAGCCACAAAACTGTATTGGATTCTAAACCAGGTGCCCGGAGCCAGGGCCATGGCAGTAGGTGGTGAACTGCTGGCAGGCACCATTGATACTTGGCTTATCTGGAACCTTACAGGCGGAAAGGTACATGCCACGGATTATTCAAATGCATCCAGGACCATGCTTTTTAATATAAACGATCTGTGCTGGGACGACGATCTTCTGGAAACCCTGGAAATCCCCGTTAAGATGTTACCCCAGGTAAAGGACAGCAGCGGCTATTTTGGCAACCTGGACAAGGCTCTGTTGGGTCATGAGATTCCTATAACAGGGGTAGCGGGAGATCAGCATGCCGCTCTCTTTGGTCAGGCCTGCTTTGAAAAGGGGATGGTGAAGAATACCTATGGTACAGGTTGCTTCATCCTGATGAATACAGGGGAGGAGCGAAAGTTCTCGACCAACAACCTTCTCACCACCATAGCCTGGCGGATAGGCGGGAAGGTGGAATATGCTCTGGAGGGAAGCGTTTTCTCCGCCGGGGCTGCTGTACAGTGGCTAAGAGATGAGCTGCAGATAATAAAAACCGCCGCGGAGACCGAGGCCTTAGCCTTGGCGGTTGATGATACCAACGGGGTTTACATGGTACCGGCCTTCGTGGGGCTGGGTGCTCCTTACTGGGATCCCTATGCCCGGGGTGCTGTCTTGGGCCTAACCAGAGGCGCCAATAAAAAGCACCTGGTAAGGGCCGTCTTGGAGTCCATAGCCTATCAGTCAATGGATATTTTGGATATCATGGAGAAGGACTCCGGCATAGACATAACCCAGCTAAGGGTGGATGGTGGTGCGTCGGCCAATAACTTCCTAATGCAATTCCAGGCCGACATATCAGGCCTACCTGTCATAAGGCCGGAGAATACCGAGACCACAGCCATGGGGGCAGCCTTCCTGGCCGGCCTCGAGGTTGGGGTATGGAAGGGCAAAAAGGATATAGTGGACATTTGGAAAGAGGATAAGCGATACCTTCCACAGATGGATCATAAGATCAGGGATGAGAAATATAGGATGTGGAAGAGGGCAGTATCAAAGGCAACCGGCTGGATAGAGGCTTAAGCCTACTTTATCTCTTCCAGCATATCCATCAATATATTACCCTTTAGCTTGACAAGGTGCGTGTTTTGCTGCTTTACGGATCGGGAAAAACTATCGATGGCGGTTTCGACCCTGCGGTTTAAATCCCGGTCCGGCTTGTCCATTCTGGATTTAGCGATATCCCAGGCCTGTTTGATGGCATCCATGGATTTTAAGGTTTCTGCCCATTGGCTCTGCTCACCGTCAATAATTATTTTACGAATATGATACTTCATATCCTTTATATTGGGCGGCGCCTTATGCTTATATAGGTCAAAGAACTTCGGATAGTACTTATAGAGGTCGTTGGCGGTATTCAGCAGGGATTCCTCCTGCTCCTCCATAACCTTGGTGGTTAGGATATCCAACTGATTTTCGTAACCCTTTATAAGTTCGTTGGAAGCGCCATCCTTAAGGGCCATGTTGACGTAATCGCTCCAGGATTTTTGCAGTTTCTCTACACTTTTTTGCATCCTTTTCCAGTCCAAGGGCTCAGTTTTTGCCTGTTTGTCCTTGGACTCTTGTTTCTGCTGGTCCTTTCCCCCGCCTTCTTCAGGCTTTTTTTCTTCCTGCTTTTCCTTGTCCCCGGACTTATCTCCTTCTTTGCCTCCGGACTTATCTCCTTCCTTCTTATCTCCCAGATTGGCCTTTTCCTGGCTACTTTTCTCCTGATTCTCCGGCTTTTCCTGTTTTGCTGCCTCGGCGCGCTTTTCCATCACCTCTTGAATGCTCTTTATCATTGTTTCGGTGGTGTTTTCAAGGGAGACAAGGATTTTGGGCGGAGATTTTTTCTGTTCCTGGCTTTGCTTTGACTCCTGCTCCTTGGGACGTTTTAATATCCTATTGCATCCTACCCCGCTTGTAAGCATTAATATAGTCAATAGGATGACTATAAGGGCTTTATTTTTAGTGAACCTAATCATGTTTACACACCTCGAGAATTCATTTGGTCTAGAAATTAGTATTTCACCAAATGCTACTTAAATATCCACTTTGTATTTACATGATTCTGACTTTAATGCTATCAAAGGGTTCTATCGTTTCAAAAGGGATTTATCACCTGATTGGTTCAAATAGAATTGCTCAGCTTTAACTACCTATTGTTTGATATCAATGCCTTTGTGTTAGTATAATATATATATTTGAAGGGGAATTTACCTATGAAGGAGAAATCCTTTACTATTAACTATGAAAATATCAAAAAAGGAACAAATTATTCTTCCTAAAATTACAAGTTTCATTATATAATATAATCTCTTGGATGAAGTTGGATATAAAGAATATGGAAAATTGATTATAGGAGTGAAGACAGGTATGAACAAACAGGGGCTTATTAAGATTCAGCTAAAAGACAGAGTACTGGAAGTGGAGAAGGGTACGACCATAGAAGAACTGCTTAAGACCCATGGCATTGAACAGCCGACACCGATAGTGGCAGCCATGGTGGACAACAAGCTGCAGGAGCTGACCCATACCCTGGAGGAGGATTCCAAGGTGGATTTTGTGGACCTCAGTTTCAAGGACGGGATCAGGATATATGCAAGAGGCCTAACCTTTCTGTTTATCCGGGCCTGTCGTGAACTGTTTCCCGAATGCAGGGTAACCATCGAGCATTCCATGAGCAAAGGACTCTATTGCGAAGTTCACGGCAACTTTACCCTTACCCCCAGTAAGGTCAAAAGTGTAGATCAACGTATGAGGGAAATAGTGGAGCAGGATGAACCATTCGAGCGCAAAGTTGTCTCCATGGAAGAAGCCAGGGAAATCTTCGGCAAGATGGGATTTCACGATAAATTGGAAATCCTTGAATATCGTCCGGAAGAAACAATGCGCCTATACACTTGTGGCTGGATGACGGATTACCTCTACGGCTACATGGTTCCAAGTACAGGCTATCTTAAGACTTTTGAACTCATGTTTTACTTGCCGGGAGTAATAATCAGATACCCGACCCTGGATAGCAATGGGGAAATACCTGAATTTGTTGATAGTCCAAAACTCTACAATGTCTTCAGGGAAGCTGAAAAATGGGGTCGAATGCTTAATGTGGAGAACGCTGCTCAGTTAAACAGGACTATAAAAGAGGGTAGGGCCGGGGACCTTATCCGGGTATGCGAGGCCCAACTGGAAAATCAGATAGCAAGGATAGCGGAGGAGATCCACAACCATACCGACAACATTAAGCTGGTTTTGATAGCCGGACCATCATCATCGGGTAAAACCACCTTTGCCCAAAGACTGAGAGTACAATTGATGGTACATGGGCTGGATCCTATACCCATATCCATGGACGATTATTTTCATAATAGGGAGGATATCCCGGTGGATGAGAATGGGGAGAGGGATTTAGAATCCATAGACATTATAGATATAGAGCTATTCAACGAACAGATAACCTCCATGATCCAGGGTGAAGAGGTAGAACTACCAAGGTACAATTTCCAAACCGGTCAGCGAGAGTATAGGGGAGATAAGGTAAAGCTGGGGTCTGATCAGCTGATCATAGTTGAGGGGATCCACGCCCTAAACGAGAAGCTGACCGCCATGGTACCCCAAAGCAATAAGTACAAGATATATATTAGCGCCTTAACCCAGCTAAACCTGGATAACCATAACAGGATACCCACCACGGATACCCGGCTCATAAGGAGGATGATCAGGGATCACCGGGACAGGGGTGCTTCCATAGAGGACACCTTAAACATGTGGCGTAATGTGCGCAGAGGGGAAGAGAAGAACATTTTCCCCTTCCAGGAACAGGCCGACGTCATGGTGAATACTGCCCTGCTCTATGAACTTGCGGTGCTAAAACCCTATATCCTGCCACTATTGGAGGAATTTAATGAGGATAACCCCTATTATACGGAAGTCAATCGTCTAAGATCCTTCATCAAGTATTTTGTGGAGCTGAAACCCGACGACATACCCAACAATTCCATTCTAAGGGAGTTTATCGGAGGAAGCTGTTTCTAAATGGCGATAAAAAGAGCAACCAATCGAGGTTGCTCTTTTTTTATACATATTTAAGCTATAACAACTTTTATGTTTTAATAGTCTTGAGTTAACTATCCACAGCTTTTAGTCTATTATTCTTCTGGATGTTACATAGCGTTTGGGATAGCTGCCGGAGTTTATATTACTGATCTTAACTCCGGACTTCTTGCCCGATGCATGTACCATATTACCGTTTCCGATATAGATTCCCACATGGCCGCTGGCACTGGGGCTAGTAAAGCAGACGATGTCGCCAGGCTTAAGTTCGGATTTGGAAACCTTTCTTCCAACCTTACGTTGCGCAACAGAGCCTGTGGTTCCCAGATCAATTCCAAACTGCTTGTATACATAGTATGTAAATCCTGAACAGTCGAAGGTATTAGGGCCTGCAGTTCCCCATTTATAGGGATAACCGACGAATTTCAGGGCATAGTTGGCTATATCGCTGCCAGTGACGTTGCCCTTCTTGCTGGGTGCAGGAACCTTTTTGGAAGAAGACTTGGACGAGGACTTATTTGATGACCTGGAAGGTGTAGGTTGTGGCCTGGGCTTTTCCTTTGTACCCTTGGCTTCAATCCGCTTTACCGGCTCCTTGACCACTTCTTCACTGATGATTTCCCTGGCTGTCTCTTGTCCATCTTCTCTGGTGACTAAAGCGGTAATTTTTTTCTCACCTTTTTCACCCTCTTGAATGACCTTGGTCTTTCCTTTCTCCAGATTCTTGTCCTCCTTGACCTCGGTTTCAAAGGGGATTTCCTTGGTGTATTCGGTTTGCTCTTTTGTTAGGACCGTAAGGAGCTTTTCCTGCTGGCCTATCTTTATAATATCTCCGGGTTGGATTATATCATTTTCTATTTCCGGATTTGCCCGCTGAAGATCCGAGATACTTACACCGTTGCGATGGGCTATATCCCAGAGGGAGTCACCCTTTTGAACCTCATACTCCTTATAGCCTTCGGTGCCATTCAGGAGTATCTCCATGGCTTCCTCCCGAGTCATGATATCGCTTTGGGATACCACTACCTCATCATAGGTGATTTCTTCCTTGATGGTGACATCCTCCAGCTGGGTATCTTCTTTTTCTTCTATCTTTTTTATGTAGGGAGCCTTTATCTCTTGAAAAATCCACTCAGCATCCTGAAGGGAATCAACATAAAACACCTTCGTCCCGTTTATACTGACAGCATAGGCGTTAACCCTGACATCTATAGCCTTTTCTATGGCTTTCGCCAGGATGCTCTCGTTTGTAACCTGTCTGGACCCTGCGGCTATTTCCTTAAAGTAGACATCAAAGTCAATGAAAACTTCCTCATCAAACCTTCCCCTGAGTCCTTTTTCTATCCTATCGTAGATGGCCAGCGCCCTGGCTGGAAATCTAACGATTCCAATTTCCTGACCGTTTATGTACATTGTGTATAACGAAGATGGATCATTGGCCAGGATTGTTGTGGGAACGACCAGGGAGAAAATAATCAGAAAAAGCAGCCCGGTACATAACAGATACTTAAAACTTTTCATGATAACCTCCACCTTAGACATCCAGTCTATTACATTTTTATCTCAAATTTTAACATTAGTGTTACATTGTTAATTCTATATTCTACATAAATGTAAAATCTCCTTCTTAGATTTGTATTATATGCAAAATAATTTTTTTTATGAAAATGACCAGGCTCCTTTTCTCCCGGTTATATTGTAATTAGTAAAAATTTCTGGTAGTATCTTCACAGGGAATATGTTGGTTTTCATGGGTTTCGGTTAGTGATGGACCTGTAAGGCCAAGGTCTGTCCTCATGTTGGGACGGGATACTGACTAATGCGATAAACCTGAAAACAGCATAGAAAAATTAGATAGTAACAGGAGAAGGATTATGAAGAGATTTAGAATACATATCATCTTAATACTGTGTTTATTATTGTTCTACGCCATAATAGCCGGTGACTCGTTGCTGAAAAGGTTTTCCGCCGGGCCCGGGGAAGAGGGAATAGTACAGGAACAGGGGACGGAAGACAATAACGATACCGTAGAAGGTGAACAGCCCCAGGCTGATTTAGAGGATCCCCAGGATGAATCAGACGATCCTTTAAGCGAATTGGAAGAGCCTGAAGAGGAACAGGAACCCAGGGGCACCACCAGCTTAAAGATCAGTGTGGTAGGCGATATTATGGTACATAATCACCAATTAAAGGCTGCCAGGGAGCCCGATGGAACCTATAACTTTACAGAGGTTTTCGAGGATATCAGACCCTACCTGGAGGAAGCCGATATAGTAATGGGCAATCTGGAAACTACAATAAGTACGGATGAAAAAGGATATACCGCATACCCCAGATTCAGAAGCCCTATTTCCCTTATTACGGCCTTGAAAGGGGCGGGATTTGATGTTCTGACCACTGCCAACAACCATACCCTGGACGCCCTGGAATTTGGAGTTGAACATACCCTGGACGTACTGGACGAACACCGGATCCTCCATACGGGATCAGCCCGGTCACCGGAAGAGCGGGACCGGATCTTAATTGTTGAAGAGAACGATATAAAAGTGGCCATCCTGGCCTATACATACGGGACCAACGGCATGGAGGGATCGGTAAATAAGGATAAGCTGACCTATATGGTCAACTATCTAAGGGATACTTCCAGAATAGAAGAGGATGTCCGACGGGCCAAGGAGGAGGGAGCAGAATTTATCGTTGTCTGCGCCCATTGGGGAGATGAATATGTACGGACACCCAATGAAGGGCAGAAGAGTATGGCGAAAAAGTTCTTTGATATGGGGGTGGATGCAATCTTTGGCAGCCATCCACATGTGATTCAGCCCATGGAAAGGAAGATAATTACCACTCCGGAGGGGGACGAAAAGGAAACTTTCGTAATTTACTCCCTGGGCAACATTGTTTCAAACCAGCGGGACCGCTACAGGGACAGCGGGCTTATTCTGAACTTGGAAGTAATCAAGGACTACGATAACGGTACTATAAGTATTGGAGAAATTGATTACATCCCCACATGGGTATACAGGTTTACTAAGGACGATAGGCTCCATTATCGGATCCTTCCCGTTAAGGATTTTCTTGATGCAGATCTTGGAGGAGCCGATAGCAAGAGGATAAAAGAGGTGTGGAAGGAGACAACCGAGCACCTGGAAACCGAGGGCGTAAAGGTAAGGGATTAATTTGATCTCTGGTGCTGGTTCATTATAAGTCCTGGTTTTCTTCAAATCGATGTCAGAAGTAGCGATCTATAGATGGCTGACTAGCATTAAACATAAATTAAAGACAAAAAAGGATAGGGACTAATAAATTAATCCCTATCCTTTCTTAATATTAATGTTTATTTTAACGAAGGAATGGCCTGCTTCGAAAACTTAAGGGCAGTTCTAATGAGGGCCACATATACCGGTACTAAGAAGATCCTGGATATCAGATTGCTTGGGATAAAGGCTATGAAGGCCTTATCCATCATCATGCTGAGCCATAAGGGAGTCAGCAGAACCGATGTTATAATTTCTGTAGGTACAACTATTAAGAACAGCCGGGTCCAGGATTCCCTTTCCCTGTAATATTTGACCAGGAGGGCTGGGATTAAGCCCGTTAAGGCACCGTTTAAGGTAAAACCCGGAAAATAGGGGCCCAGCGGTTTTACCAGATAGCCCAGGGCATCCGCCAGGATGCCGGTTATGGCTCCGTAGACCGGTCCTAACAGCATTCCGCTTAAATAGATGGGCACGGGACCAAAGCTTATCCTGAGCACGGAAGTACCCCCAATCAGGATATCCCCTGCAAAAAAACGGGCAAACACTATGCTGAGGGCAACAAACAGTCCTGCTAAGGAAATATTTCTTATTCTGTTACTCAAAAAAAGCACCTCCTTTCTCTTTGAATGGCAAAGAGCCGCAACAAAGAGAATAGATGCTTACAATAATCTCTTTTATGTGGCAGCGGACGCGGCATTGCATCGCGGATAAAATCCTTCGTTTAAGGGCAACTTCCCATCCCTTAACACTTAACGCACAATACCTACTCTGCACATTCTTAATGAAACGCATTATTCTTTTTTTAATGATATCCCTTGAGTTTAATACATACGTTTCATATTATTAATAATTATAGCAAAATGTGATAAATCTTGCAATACGGACACAAAAAAGTTGCAGTCATACCAGATATGAATTATTGTAGAAAGTAAAGAGGAAATAGCAAATCGTTGGAAATGGAGGGGGCGCTTATGAGTCATTTTTTTGCCTATTTAGCCAGGATGAAGTACATTAACCGATGGGGATTGATGCGCAATACTCTTGAGGAAAACATCCAGGAACATAGCCTGCAGGTAGCCATGATAGCCCATCTATTAGCCCTGATCCACAACAAGTTCTATGGGGGCAAGGTGGATATTGAAAGGGTGCTAACCTTGGCTGTGTTTCATGAGGCTTCAGAGGTCATTACCGGTGATATGGCAACGCCGATTAAATACTTTAACCCAGAAATAAAGAAGGCATATAAGGAAATAGAAGGGGTGGCCAACAGAAAGCTCCTGGAGATGCTCCCCGAAGAACTGCAGGAGGACTATGCCCATATCCTGATTGGGGAAAAAAGGGACAAGAGTGCGTATGTCTTCGTGAAGGCGGCAGACAAGCTCTGCGCCTATCTAAAGTGCCTTGAGGAATTAAAGGCCGGCAACAGGGAGTTTGAAAAGGCAAAGAATGCTATAGAAAACCAGATTCACGGGATGGACATGCCAGAGATTGAATACTTTATGAAAAACTTTGCACCCAGCTTTAGTCTAACCCTGGATGAACTAAATTAAAACATAAAAAATATTACCATGTTTAATTTTCTGTTTTTCGACAACAATATTCTCACAAGGGTTTTATTACGGTCTTAAAAAAACCTGCGAAGGATACAGTGGATGACAAGGTCAGTTGTAGTAAGGTGGATATCTATTGGAATCAGGATCGTAATAGCCCTTTTATGGAGGACCTTCCTTTTATGGAGGTCCTTCTTGAATTTTTCCGAGAGTGTTTGACTAGGGGATAAAAACGTGCTATAATAATTTTGTTCTTTGGTGGCTTAGCTCAGCTGGTTAGAGTACCACGTTGACATCGTGGGGGTCACTGGTTCGACTCCAGTAGCCACCACCAAGACTATATAGCATCGGATATTATCCGGTGCTATATTTCTATATATTAACAATTTGTAAACTATAGAATGCTATCCTATATACCATTTTATTCATATGCTATAATTATATCAGGAGAACTTATCGGAATCGGGGGGATGGATTATGTACAGGCAAGAAGATTTTGATGGTATAAAAAAACAGTTTACCAGGATAATGACCCTGATGGTTGCCGGCCTGATATTCTTCATAGTAATCTCTATCGTCATCGCAAACAAGATTGAGAATTGGGCAGGAATGATTTTCCTGTTGGTAGGTATATGTGTAGAGATATTTGTTTGGGGTGTATATACTGCTCCTATCTTTTCATATTATCGCTTTATCAGGGATTTGGTAACGGGGAAAACAAGGGAGATAGAAGGCCTGGTGAAGGGTATTGGCGCTGACCCGGTATATAAGGACAACAAGCTCTACTTCTATGAGATAAATATAGAGGAAGATGGAGTCGAGAGGATGCTCCTGTTGGACGATCAGAAGGAGTGGCCACAAATCGATATCAATCGCCTATACCGCTTTGAAATACATGAAAATTTTATTACGAATTTTACGCCCTTAACGGAGCACTAAACCACACTGGTCAATACCACTGCTTGGGCACCATTTTTAGGTTTGATTAATATAGTATGGGTTAATATATATTATGACTAAAATCTAGGAGTGATGGTTTTGAAGTACAGAAAGCTGGGCAGGTATGGTGTTAAGGTAAGTGAAATCTCTTTGGGTAGCTGGCTAACCTATGGGGCCTCCTATGGAAAAGAAAGAACCGAGGCCTGTATTAGAAAAGCCTATGACCTGGGCATCAACTATTTCGATACGGCAGATGTCTACGGTATGGGTCAGACCCATGCAGGGGCTGCTGAGGAGGTCCTGGGCGAGATTTTACCGGATTTCCCCAGAAGCTCATATGTTCTGGCAACCAAGACATTCTGGCCCGTTGGAGATGGTCCTAACGACAGGGGTCTGTCTCGTAAGCACATCATTGAACAATGCAACGCCAGTTTAAAGCGGCTGAAGACCGACTACGTTGATATCTTCTACTGTCACAGATATGATCCTGATACTCCATTGGACGAAACCTTGAGGGCCATTGATGATTTAATCAGGCAGGGCAAGGTATTATATGCAGGAATCAGCGAATGGACTGCTACCCAGATTGCAGACGGTGTACATACAACCAGACACCTAAATCTCAATCCAATAGCGGTAAATCAGCCCATATATAATATGCTCAACAGGTATATAGAGGACGAGGTTATGCCCCTATGCAGCAGGGAAGGTATAGGCCTGGCGGTATTTAGTCCCCTTGCTCAGGGTGTCCTTACCGGCAAGTATAGGAAGGGACAGGAAATACCCAAAGACAGCAGGGCTGCCGACGAGAGTGCAGGCAGGGGTGTATCCAGACTGTTAACTGATGAGGTCCTGACAAAGGTTGAGAAGCTGGAAGCCGTTGCCTCGGATCTGGGTATGTCTCTAGCCCAGTTATCCCTTGCATGGATACTAACACATCCGGAAATAAGCAGCGTAATCATCGGTGCTTCCAGGCCGGAACAGATCGAAGAAAATGTAAAAGCAGCCGGCAAAACCTTGGATCAGGAGACCATGGAGGCTATAGGAGAGATACTGGATGAGCAATAAATTTAGATAGGATTTAACAGGGGCGGTCTTTGACCGCCTCTTCCGGTTTTAAGGGTTTGATTCTTCCCTATACCCCAACACCTTGCCGTTTTGTCCAATATATACAACCAAAATGTTCTCCTGTTCCTGTATTTGGGCATGGGGGTAAAAATAGATTGCCAGGTATTCGCCCTTATAATGGACATCCAGGTTATCTTGATTTTTACATAGGATATCGGTATTTATATTGTTTTCATATACTATCCTTGTTTCCTCGAATGTCAGTGTCTTACCACAGGATTTTAGGAAGTCCGCACTTTTCTTGATTATTTCCAAATCCGACATGTTCAGGATGGAGATGGATTTCTGCTGGATTTCGGCTTCTGGGACTTCTACATCCTCATAAACTGGTTTTAGGTTGATGTTCTTATTGCACCCTAACAATAAAAGGGCTACAATAAAAAGGGGTATGAAGGTAAGATATAACCTTTTCATTACATTCACTCTCCCATGTACATCCAATAGCCATCATGCCTACCATAAATTAGCTAAAGAGGCTTAAAAGGCTTGAATCTTTTTCGACCAGATTTTTTTGAGACCAGATGTTTTGATAGTATTTATATGTCGACTATTATATATATGCCAACTGGGCAAGGACCTATGCCCGGTCAGGAAGTATGATAAGGAAATTGGAGTAAGAGACTGATTAAAGACTTAGAAGTAAGCAACTAATCAATGAAAGGAGGCAGTGCGGTTACACACCGCCTGAGGATATGAAGGATTTAAAGCAAGGAAAACTCCCGTCAAGGGAGGAAATACCGGAGGACTATAAATGGAAACTGGAAGATATGTACCCATCCATCCAAAGCTGGGAGGATGACTACAAATGGGTCAAGGAAAATCTGCCAACCCTCAAGGAATATGAAGGGACATTGGGGGCTGGTGCAGATAACCTGTTTCGGGGGCTAAACACCTATACAGGTATTATGGAAAAGGTCGAGAAGCTCTATGTATACGCCCATATGAGGAAGGACCAGGACAACGCCAATACCGAGAGCCAGGCCTTGTTGGACCGGGCCCAGAACCTGATAGTAGAATTCGATAGCTCCACATCCTTCCTGGAGCCTGAAATTCTGGAAATACCCAGGGATAGGGCAGAGGAGTACATAGCATCTCTTGAGGAACTGAAACCCTACAGACATTACTTGGATAACCTCATGAGAAGGAAGGAACACGTCCTGTCACCAAAAGAGGAGAGGATTTTGGCCATGGCCGGGGAAGTAGCTGCAGCACCGGAACACATTTTCAGAATGGTCAACAATGCCGATATGCACTTTCCCTACATAACCGATGAGAACGGCCAGGAGGTGGAGCTGACCCACGGCAGGTACATACAATTTATGGAGAGCCGGGACAGAAGGGTCAGAAAACAAGCCTTTGAAGAACTTTATAGGACCTATGGAAAGCAAAAGAACACCATAGCCTCTACTTTGAACTATTCAATCAAGAAGGATATCTTCTACAGCAGGATCAGGAACTATCCATCTACCCTGGAGAGAGCCCTCCATGCGGACAAGGTACCGGTTTCGGTATATGATAACCTTATCAAGGCGGTAGAGGACAATATGGGGGCTTTGCATAGATATGTATCCCTCCGAAAGAGGGCTCTGGGGCTGGATGAACTCCATATGTACGACCTTTATGTACCGATTGTCCAGAATGTAGAGATGAAAGTTCCCTATGACAGGGCAAAGGAAATGATAGCAGAGGGGCTTAAGCCCTTGGGGGAAAGGTACCTCAATATTCTGCATGAGGGATATGAAAGCGGGTGGATCGATGTCCTGGAGAATGAGGGCAAAACCAGCGGAGCCTATTCCTGGGGTTGCTACGATACCCATCCCTATGTTCTGTTGAACTATCAGGAAAACATAAATAACGTTTTCACCCTGGCTCACGAGATGGGACATGCCATTCATACCTATCTATCAAACAGGAATCAGCCCTATATCCTTGCAGGATACAAGATCTTTGTTGCAGAAGTGGCCTCTACATTGAATGAGATTCTATTGACCCACCATCTCCTGAACAACCTGGAGGATGATCAGCAAAAAGCCTATGTCCTCAACTACTATTTGGAGCAGTTCAGGGGAACGGTATATCGCCAGACCATGTTTGCTGAATTCGAGAGGATAGTCCATGGTATGGCTGAAAGTGGGGAGCCTTTAACCGTAGAAAGCCTGTCAGATGCTTATTATAAGCTAAACCTCAAATACTATGGCCCAGATATGGTGGCAGACGATGAGATAGCCTTGGAATGGGCCAGGATCCCCCACTTCTACTCATCCTTCTATGTATACAAGTATGCAACCGGTTTTGCCGCAGCAGCAGCCCTGGCCCAGAGGATATTGGACGAGGGGCAGACGGCGGTGGATCGTTACCTTAACTTCCTGTCCAGGGGCGGTTCGGACTATCCTATAGAACTGCTTAAGGATGCAGGTGTGGATATGACGTCTCCGGAACCTGTAAATCAGGCCCTTAAAACCTTTTCCAATCTATTGGACAGGATGGAAAAACTACTGTAGCAGTAAAAAAACATGAGGATGATCCAAGCTTGAAAAGAAAGATTTTAGGGTCCTTTAGAATAATAATTCTGGCAATGCTGATAGTGCTTTTGTCCATTGATATTCTTGGAATATATCTGGGCCTCATACTGAGTAATACGATACTGGGGCCCGGATTGCTACTTGAAACATTTGAGAGGCACGAAGCCTATGGCCAGATCAGGCAGCTTATGTTCAGAATGGTGAAGGAAAGCCTGCCAAATGGCCAAGATAGCATTCCTTATCTGGAAAAGGCTGTTTCAGAAGGTTGGCTGGAACAAGAGATTAATATGCTCCTTAAGAACTATTATGCCTTTGCCAGGGGGGAGAAAAGGGAGACTCCCATTATCTACTTCAGCAAACTAAAAAAGCAGGTGGTGGATGCCCTGGATGGGAGTCAGCCTTATAGGGACAGAACCAGATTGGTGCAGTATTGGTTTGATCCATTGCCTGATGAGGTCCGCCTGGAGGATTTTTTGCCTGTAGACCTTATATGGGGTGTGCGGAGAATTTTTAGTCTTATGATATGGGTTCCATGGATAATGGTGGGGGTTGGCCTCTTTATCATACTGATGATATACCTGCTTTACCTGGATTGGAAGCAGCTGGTTCTATGGCTTGGATCCGCCCTGGTTACTGGTGGTGCCCTGTTGATCCTAACAGGTGTGGCAGCAATGTGGGCTACCGGACATATGACTCTCCTGGCAAATGCCGTAGATCAGCTCGTGGCTTATGATATATCCAAAACTACTGCCATTAATTTCTTCAGGGCTTTACTCAATGGGATCATCAACCCCATGAATATAATTGGTACCCTGTCCATTCTAATTGGAGGGACTGTCATCTATTTTGTCCCCATAGATGGGGAACCATATTTAGTACTGGTCAAATGAACACTCAAGGTTAATCGACCTATTTTACCCCGCTTAAAGGCTGCAGCGGGGTTTTTCAATTCTGGTCTTTTTATGTATTCTATTGACTGAATTTGCTAATACTCTATAGGACAAGGGTTTCATTAATGATGCCATAAATATGGAAATCTTTGTTTCGGGATATATGGAATCCTTAGGTTTCCGGACATAATGGACCTGGGGAATTCCTGACGTGCAAAGAGGAGGAATATAATGGAAAGGCCAGATATGCTTTACTCTGAGGCGAGGAATCTAGCTGAAGAACATAGGACGATTGTCTATAAGAGGTCGGTGAATAGGGATTTTCTTAAGATAGAAGAGGACAGCCGGATTCTATTAAATGCCTATAGGGAGATCAATGAACAGGTAAAGGCAAAACAGGAAATTATACCTGC
>DGDX01000066.1:28347-68759 GCA_002385665.1 Firmicutes bacterium UBA3941 | reverse complement strand
CTATAGATCCGGACAATTGGAGGAGGAGCCTATAATAGGCTTCCTAAAGGAATATCAATCTGTCACTCCGTTAAACAACGGTGAGTTGTGGATACTGCCTCTGATGATCAAGGTATCCCTGATAAAGAAAATCAGGGAAAGGGCAGTAGATATAGTAGAATACCAAAACCAAAAGAATCATGGACGCAAGTGGGGGACTCTGTTAGTTGATAACGTCGACGCTCCGGGAGAAGAACTCCAGCGCCTTATCATGGAACACGACAGGGAAATCGGGTATATGCTGCCCCCTTACGCAGAGGGGATGCTGCGGGTTTTTCGTGACAGCGGAAGCAAGGGTACATCCCTTTTGATGTGGTTGGATGGGAAATTGGCGCTTCAGGGTACCAATTCCGATGAGCTGATACAGACGGTACGAGAGCAGCAGGGCGATTACCAGGTTTCCATAGGAAATTACATAATTAGTTTGAAGTTCTTATTATCCATAAGATGGGAAGAGATTTTTGAGGAATTAAGCAGTTTAGACCATATTTTAAACCAGGATCCCTCAGGTTTTTATTCCAAAATGGAATTCACATCCCGCAATTACTACAGGGCCGGGCTGGTGAAGATTGCCAGAAAGTATAGAGTAAGCGAACTGGATGTAGCCAGACTGGCTGTCGATATCGCAAAGGATGCAATGGAATCCAATGGAGAAGACATCAGGTTGGGGCATGTAGGGTATTACCTTGTAGATGAGGGAAGGAAGGACCTGGAAGCAAGGTTAGGCGGCAGGAACCCGAAAGGGAACTGGATCAAGGAACATCCCACTGCCTTTTATTTGGGATCCATCGGGATTATTGTTGCAGTCACGATGTTTTTGATGTTAGTTTATCTAAATGGCCTGGATCAGGAACAGAATCCGCTACTTCTGGTGCTGTCCGGGATTGTGCTTTTGATCCCCGTGATAACATTGGCCGTTGGCCTGATGCACTGGATCATCCCCAGGATCTTGCGCCCCTGTTATCTGCCCAAGCTGGAACTGGAGGAAGGGATACCTGAGGAATATCGCACCATGGTGATTATCCCGACCCTTTTAACCAGTGAAAAAAGGGTCTGGGAACTTATTGAGCAGATGGAGGTATTCTATTTAGCAAATCAGGGGGACAATATCCATTTCGCTCTGGTAGGGGATTTTAAGGATTCCAGGAATGAAAAGGAGCCCGATGATGAAGCCATCATAGAAGCGGCTACCAGGGCGGTAGGGGAGTTAAACGAGAGGTATGGCCGTGAAGACGGCGGGATTTTCTTTTTCTTCCATCGACACAGGCAATGGGCCCCTTCCCAGGAATCATGGATGGGTTGGGACCGGAAGAGGGGAGCCCTGGTGGAATTCACCAGCCTCCTCAGGGGGAATGAGAACACCAGCTTTTCAACACAAGTGGGAGATCTATCCGTACTCCCCAAAATAAAGTACGTAATAACTTTGGATGCTGATACCAACCTCCCAAGGGATGTGGCTAAACGCCTGGTAGGAACCCTGGCCCATCCTCTTAATCGGCCCATAGTCGATAAAACCCTAAACAGAGTAGTCAAGGGTTATGGGGTCTTGCAGCCCAGGATCGGCGTTTCAGTGGACAGCGCCAGCCGTTCTTCATTTGCACTGACCTTTTCGGGACAGACGGGGGTAGATCCTTATACCACCGCGGTCTCCGATGTATATCAGGACCTTTTCTGTGAGGGAATCTTCACAGGTAAAGGGGCCTTTGATGTAGATGTATTCAATGAGGTATTAGGCTCTCAAATACCTGAAAACAGTATACTGAGCCACGACCTTTTGGAAGGGTCCTATATAAGGGCGGGCCTTGTTACCGATATTGAGCTGATCGACGGCTATCCGGCCAACTATATTTCCTATGCCATGCGGTCCCATAGGTGGGTAAGGGGCGATTGGCAGCTGGTACCATGGCTTTTTGGTAAGGTTCGTAATGCAAAGGGGGAAAGGGTAAAGAATCCCCTATCTGCAATTTCAAAGTGGAAGATCTTCGACAATTTGCGAAGAAGCCTTTTGCCCCCATCCCTTTTTCTTCTCTTAACTCTGGGTTTGACCGTTCTGCCAAGGGCCGATTGGTTTTGGCTGGGGCTATTCACCATAACCCTAACCATGCCCTTATTGATGGATGTTGTGGCTTCCTTCCTGGGAAGGGTGGGTTCTTCCAATCGATTCCTGGGGGATATCCTGTACGGAACCAAAAATTTGGCCATGCAGATCATTCTGACCTTTGTATTTTTAGCCCATCAGGCATACCTCATGACCGATGCCATAATAAGGTCCATAGTCAGGGTGTTTTTCACCAGAAAAAACCTGTTGGAGTGGGTTACCGCCGCAGACACCGATAGAAGGTTCAAGGGGACCCTGGAGGATTATTGGAAAAAAATGTTCCCAGCCATGCTGATCTCAGTCGCCTTTTTTATCTGGGTGGTAACCTTTAGACAATCCCTCTTGTTTATACCCTTGGTAATATCCCTTGTTTGGCTCTTGTCACCCTTGATTGCCTACAGGATAAGCCAGCCCAAGTACAGGAGGGAATCCGATCTATCGAAGGAACAGGTATATAAGTTGCGGATGATAGCCAGAAAGACCTGGAAATACTTCGATGAGTTCGTGGGTCCTGAAGATAATTGGCTGACCCCCGATAACTACCAGGAAGAACCCCATGTGGGGATAGCCCATAGGACTTCACCTACCAATATAGGCCTGGCCCTGATGTCGACACTGACGGCCAGGGATCTGGGCTATATAAGCACTACCCAAGCCATAGAAAGATTTGAAAACACCATAAGCACCCTAAAGCGCATGGAAAAATGGAATGGACACTACTATAACTGGTATAATACCCGCACCTTGGAGCCTTTAAAACCCAGGTATGTCTCCTCTGTGGACAGCGGGAATTTGGCCTGCTACCTTATCCTGCTTAAGCAGGGGATAGGTGAGCTCCTATCAAGACCCTTGATAGGCAGGGAGATGGCCCTTGGGCTCAGGGATACCATAGGCCTGGACTTCGAAAATACCGGGAGATCCATACCCTCCATCATAAATATGTTGGAGGTCAGCGAAAACATCACCCTGACGGAATGGAAGCTGACCTTGAACCAATTGGGAAACATTGGGGATTATACGGACAGGCAGATAGAACAATTTAGGGAAGAGATGGCTACCGTGGTTCCCTGGGTGGACCTTTTGTTGGATGTTCCAAAGAGCATTTTAGGTGAAAATGGATTACCTATTGAGGCAAAGGAAAGCTTTGGCATCCTTATGGACAAGCTGAACATGGAGTTTTCCTTCAAAAAGATCTTGGATGATTACCCCAATATTTTGGATCAGCTATCCAATATGATCCTGTCCCTGAGGCGGACCAAAAACCCGGACAGGCAAACCAATGGAGTGGCTGCCTGGTTGAAACAGCTGGAGATCGCTCTGGGGGAATCCCATATGGCTGCAAGAAAAATGGCCCGCCGGTGTAAGAAGCTCATGGACAACATAGATGAAATATTTCAGAATATGGATTTTGGTGCCCTCTATGATAAGAAGAAGGAGTTATTTTCTATTGGATACGATATCGAAGCCGGAGAACTGCAGGATGTCTACTACGATCTGTTGGCTTCTGAAGCCAGGCAAACCAGCTTTGTAGCCATTGCAAAGGGGGATGTTCCACAGAAACACTGGTTTAAGCTGGCCAGATCTTTAACCATGGTGGGCGATTCCCGGAGCCTGCTGTCCTGGGGCGGTACCATGTTTGAGTATCTGATGCCCCTGCTTATAATGAAAAACTACAGGAACACCCTCTGGGATGAAACATACCAGGCCGTCTTAATGGGGCAGAGGCAGTACAGCGATCAGAGGCATTTACCCTGGGGAGTTTCCGAATCTGCTTTCTATGCCTTCGATCTACAACTAAACTATCAGTATAAAGCCTTTGGAGTGCCAAAGTTGGGTCTAAAAAAAGGGCTTATAAAGGATATGGTGGTGGCCCCCTATGCCTCCATAATGGGGCTGACTATCGATCCCCGGGCCGTTATGAAGAACATCGAGTATCTGGAATCGGAAGGGGCCAGCGGCAGCTATGGAATGTATGAATCCATCGACTATACGCCTGAAAGGGTTCCCAGTAGGAAAAAGAGCATGCTGGTCAAGACCTATATGGCCCACCACCAGGGGATGATACTCCTGGCCTTTAACAACTATTTAAATAACTGTGTTATGCAGGAGCGCTTCCATGCTGTACCCATGATAAGGGCTACGGAACTATTGCTACAGGAGAGGATCCCGCAAAAGGAAATCATAATCAAGGAGCATAGTGAAGCTTCAGATATCCCGGATATGGATAAGGATATGAAATCCTTCCATGAAATCCATACGAGAAATATAATAGATACTCCCCACACCCCCTCTCCTGAGGTTTGTGTACTATCCAATAACCACTATACAACCATCGTCACCAATAGCGGTGGGGGCTTCAGCCAATATCAAGGGTTGGCTATCAACCGTTGGCGGGAGGATGTAACCAGGGATAATTGGGGTATGTTCTTCTATATTAAGAATCTTAACTCCGGACACTTTTGGTCATCGGCATACCAGCCTTGTCTTGATTCCGGAGACAAGTATGAGGTGGTCTTCGAAGGCGATAAGGCCGTATTCCAACGGCAGGACGGCAACATTGAAACAAGAACGGAGATAGTGGTATCTCCCGAGCATAGCGTTGAGATCCGAAGGATTACCTTGAACAATCATAGTGAACACGAAAGGGTAATGGAGGTTACCAGCTATTTTGAACCAATCCTGACGAGACAAGGGGACGATACCGCTCATCCGGCTTTTACCAACCTGTTCGTTAAGACCGAGTATATACCGGAGCATGAAATATTGGTCATGACCCGGAGGCCCAGGAGCAAGGACCAGAAACAGATGTGGATGGCCCACACCTTGGTAGTAGAAGGCGATCCAATAGGGGTCGTGCAGTACGAATCCGACAGGTCCAAGTTTATCGGCCGAAATCGTGAACTTAGGAATCCAAAGGCCATGGATCCGGATCAGCCCCTTAGCAATACCGTGGGGGCTGTATTGGATCCCATTATGAGCCTAAGACAGCGGGTTGGCATAGGCCCCGGTCAGGCAGCCAAGCTATCCTATATGGTAGTTGTTGCCGATACCAGGGAAGAGGTAATAAATCTGGCCAGGGAATACCGAAGTGCAGCGGTTATAGCCAGGGCCTTTGAATTGGCTTGGACCCATAGCCAGGTTGAGATGAGGTATCTGAACATTTCATCGGCGGAAGTGAGCCTCTACCAAAAGATGCTCTCCTCCATAATATACACAAATCCAGCCAGAAGAGCCCTCTTGAAGGATATCGTGAATGAAGAGGACCAGACCAGGCTGTGGACCTACGGTATTTCAGGAGATCTTCCCATAGCAACCATCAGGATAACCAATACCGAGCAACTGGAAATGGTCAGGCAGATGTTATCCATTCATGAATACTGGCGGCTTAAGGGGATACTGGTTGACCTGGTGATACTAAATGATTATGGCAACAGCTATGAACAGCCCGTTCAGGATCGCCTGAGGGAGATGCTGACCGTCAGCCACCTAAGGGAGCTGCAGGATAAGCCGGGAGGGGTATACCTGCTCCCGGGCAATCTGATGCCCGATGTGGACAAAAATCTGTTGGCCTTTGCATCCAGGATTGTAATTGACGGTGAGCTGGGCTCTCTGGCTTCCCAGATAGAGGGCAATGATACTATTGACAAGCTTCCGGATATAAAGGAATTCTCCGGTATCGAGCAGGAGTGCAAGGATGAAATAAAGAAGAATGGGGAGCTTATATACTTTAACGATATTGGCGGGTTTACGCCGGGTGGAAAGGAATATGAAATAAGAATTCGCAAGGGCAATGCCACTCCACTACCCTGGAGCAATGTTATAGCCAATGAAGTTTTGGGTTTTCTGGTAACGGAATCCGGGGCAGGATATACCTGGTACGGCAATAGCCGGGAGAACAAATTGACCCCCTGGTCCAATGACCCCGTTGTGGACCCTGTGGGTGAGGCGGTATATATAAGGGATGAGGATTCCGGGGCTGTCTGGTCCATTGCTCCGGCCCCCATTCGCACCGATGGCGATTATACCGTACGGCACGGTCAGGGCTATACCGTCTTTGAATATGACAGAAATAAATTGAGGCAAAGACAGACCATGTTTGTAGCCCCCCATCAGCCGGTCAAATATTACCATATAGGGCTTGTCAACGACTCCGACAGGACAAGGAGCCTGACCATAACCTTCTATGTAGAATGGGTTTGCGGAGTCAATCCAATTCCCAATAACCAATTTATTATGACCAAGGAGGATAGGAGTTTAAACGCCTTATTTGCCATTAACCCATATAATGGGGAATTTGGCGATAGGGTAGCCTTTATAGCCAGTGATAAGCCCTATATAGGCTTTACAGGAGATAGAACGGAGTTCATTGGCAGGAACGGAACCTTGGCGGATCCGGCGGCCCTGGGACGGGCAAGTCTGTCCAACCGTGTTGGGCCTGGATTTGACCCTTGCGGTGTTATTCAGGTGGCATTGGAGATAGGACCCGGAGAAGAGGAAGAACTGGTCTTTGTATTGGGCCAGGGGGACGATGAATCCCAGGCAAGACGGATTATCGGGGACTATACCAACACCAATGCTGCCCAGGAAGCACTGGAGGAGACGAAACGGATCTGGGATGAAAGGCTCAGCGCCATTACAGTCAGCACCCCCGATATGTCTATGGACATTATGCTTAACAGATGGCTGGTATACCAGACCCTGAGCTGTAGGATTATGGCCAGAACCGGTTTTTACCAGGCCGGGGGCGCATATGGATTCAGGGATCAATTACAGGATGTTTTGGCCTTGGTATACAGCGATCCGGATAGGGTGAAGAGGCAAATACTTCTTCACAGCGAACATCAGTACGAAGAAGGGGATGTTCAGCATTGGTGGCATCCGCCCCATAGGGGAATCAGGACCAGAATCACCGACGATCTGTTGTTCCTGCCCTTTGTCACGGCGGATTACATACAGGGTACAGGAGATTGGGACATACTGGATGAGATGACCCACTATTTGGTGGACGAACCCCTGAGGGAGGGGGAATGGGATAGATACAATTTACCGGAGGTTTCCCATTACAAGGAGAGCATTTATGACCATTGTGTAAAGGCTATAGAAAAATCCCTTGCCTTTGGCCGGCACGGATTGCCCCTTATGGGAGAAGGGGACTGGAACGATGGCATGGACAAGGTCGGTATCGGAGGCCAGGGCGAAAGTGTCTGGCTGGGATGGTTCCTGTATACCGTTCTTGATAAATTTATCCCAATATGCCAGAGGCGGAATGACATGGAAAGGGCTCAAAGGTATAAGGAGGTGGCCAAATCTCTAAAGGAGGCCATAGACAGACACGGATGGGATGGTGGATGGTACAGAAGGGCATATTTTGACGACGGTACGCCCCTTGGCTCCGAGCAAAACCAGGAATGCCAAATCGATGCCATATCCCAATCCTGGTCCGTAATCTCAGGGGCTGCCGATCCAAACAGAGCAAAGATCGCCATGGACTCCCTGGAGAGGCATCTGGTAAGGAGGGAGGAGGGATTGATACAGCTTTTGTCACCACCCTTTGACAGATCTCATCTGGAACCGGGATATATCAAGGGATACGTACCCGGGGTCAGGGAGAATGGTGGCCAATATACCCATGGCGCAATCTGGTCCATTATGGCCAAGGCAATACAGGGGGACGGGGACAAGGCCTGGGAATTTTTCAATATGATCAACCCCATTAACCATGGACGGACATGGTACGAGATCAGTCGGTACAAGACGGAACCCTACGTTATGGCTGCCGATGTATATGCCGTAGAGCCTCATGTTGGACGTGGCGGCTGGACATGGTACACCGGCTCCTCATCCTGGATGTACCGGGTGGGAATAGAGTGGATTCTCGGATTAAAGCTTCGGGGGGACAGACTCTATATCGACCCTTGCATACCTGCAAGCTGGGAGGGCTTTAATATGACCTACAGATATAGAAGTACCATCTATGATATAAGGGTAGAGAACCCTGACAGGGTGAATAGAGGAGTCAGAGAAATGTGGCTGGACGATCTGAAGCTTGAGGATAAGGTGATTCCCCTGGTGGAAGGGGACGGTAGACATAGTGTAAGAGTAATCATGGGAGAGATCTGAACCAATGATTTCCACCTTTATTGGAACATCCATAATATTATGATAGAATAAACTAAAGAAGATGCCCTGTTAAAATCCCCAGTGTAGCTGCATAGAAAAGATTCATAAAGCAAGCTCCCTGAAGAATATCCTATAATAATACGATTCGTCTTAGGATTTTGGGGGTTTGCATATGAGGGTCTATTACATTAGCAGAAAAACATTACTGGTGTTTTGGATTATTCTGGGCATCATTATTGCTATTTCATATGTTGTAAAGATACGTGAACGGCAGGCCTTGTCGGTATTCGGATCCCCGGCATATGGTGTAACCATTGCCATCGATGCCGGCCATGGGGGAATTGATCCGGGGGCTGTAAGCCCGACGGGGATCCGTGAGGACGAGATCAACTTAAAGATCGCGAAGAAACTTCAAGCCTATTTGGAGAATGAAGGCGCAAAGGTCGTAATGACACGAAAGACCCATGACGGCCTATATGACCAAAATTATACCGGTTCCAGGAAGCGACAGGATATGACAAGGAGGGTAGAAATCCTCCAAAAATCCCAACCGGATCTGGTAATCAGCATTCATTTAAATAAGTTCGGACAGTCTCAGTATTATGGGGCTCAGACCTTCTATTTGAAGGGCAGCGAAGAAGGAAAACGCTTGGCCGAATCCATTCAACAGCAATTGATACGCATATTGGACCGGGGAAATAAAAGGGAGATTAAGGCATCTGACAGCTATTTAATCCTGAAGGCGGTAGACAGCCCATCGGTATTGGTAGAGTGCGGTTTTTTATCCAATCCTCAGGAAGAGCAATTGCTTGCGACGGACGAGTACCAGGAAGAGGTAGCATGGGCCATATATTGTGGGATCATAAGCTATCTATCCGATGCGTAATATGCTGTGTTTTCACTTTGTTAGAACCCATCTCAGTCAAGTACAGGCAAGGATAGGATACAGAGGGAATAAAAAAAGAAAGGAGAATCGGAATGGGAAGGATCTTAGGAGTGTATTTATCTCCCCATCCGCCTATTATTGTAGAAGAGGTCGGGAGAAGGGACAGGGAAGGTGCCCAAAGAACCATAGATTCTATGACTGTATTGGGGCAGGAGATCGCTGACAAAAGCCCTGATACGATTATTGTAATAAGCCCCCATGGTCCGGTTTTTGCCGATGGAATCGGTATTATGTCAGAGGATGTATTGGAAGGGGATTTTTCCCGATTTGGTACTCCTGAAGTATCCATGACCTTTCAAGCCAACCAAGACCTCATAGGAAGGATTATCCGTGAAGCTCAAAGGGTTGGAATATTGGCCATAGACCTGGATGGAGCCATGTGTTCATCGTACAATATACCAGCTTCTCTGGATTGGGGCGTTTTGGTACCCCTATACTTTGTCAATAAGTATTTTACCGGATATAGACTGGTCACCATGGGCGTTTCCCATCTTCCCTTCCATGAACTGTATGCTTTCGGAATCGCCATGAAAAGGGCGATAGAATCCCAGGACAAGGATGTTGTCATAATCGCCAGTGGAGACCTTTCCCATCGTTTGAAGGCGGATGGACCTTATGGCTATCACCCCTCAGGGCCGGAGCTGGACAAAACCATTACGACCTTGATAGCCAAGGGCGACGTTGAGGGAATATTTTCCATAGATCCGGCACTCATAAGGGAGGGCGGGGAATGCGGCCTGCGATCTATTATCATGGCTATGGGCGCCTTGGACGGACAAGCCTTCAAATCTAAGGTCCTGTCCTATGAAGGGCCATTTGGAGTTGGTTATTGTGTAGCCTCCTTTGAGCCTGAGAATACCGACAACTCCCGCCGGCTTATGGATAAGCTAAGAAGAAACAATGAGCTTGGCATAAGGCGGATAAGGGAAAAAGAGGATGCCTATGTACGTTTGGCCAGAGAATCCCTTGAAACCTATATACGTACCGGAAAGGTTATGGATTTGGGTGACGGGCTGCCGAATCCCATGCTTAATAGCCGAGCAGGCGTATTTGTAACTATCAAGCAGTACGGCCAGCTGCGGGGATGCATAGGTACCATAGAGGCAACCCAGGAGAATATTGCCTGGGAAATAGTGAAGAACGCAATCAGTGCCGGTACCAGGGACCCCAGATTTTTCCCGGTGGAGGAAGAGGAATTGGATAGTCTGGTCTACTCCGTAGATGTGTTAAAGGAACCGGAACCCATAGAAACCCTGGATGAACTGGACGTGAAAAGATATGGAGTAATAGTCAGCCATGGCTCCAGGTCTGGACTTCTTCTTCCAAACCTGGAGGGGATAGATACACCACAGGAACAGGTCAAAATAGCCTTGCAAAAAGCCGGGATAGATGAGGACGAAGAATATGTTATGCAAAGATTTGAGGTGATCAGGCACTCATGAGGGAGGCTCTATTCTATACAAAAACCGGACAGGGAAAAGTGCGGTGTCTTCTATGCCCCAACGCTTGTATCATAGAGGAGGGTAAAAGCGGAGACTGTCGCGTGAGAATGAATGTGGACGGAGGGCTGATGGCCAAAGGCTATGGTAATATATCCGCCATTGCCATGGACCCCATAGAAAAAAAGCCCCTCTATCATTTCTATCCCGGTTCGAACATCCTGTCCGTTGGCGGGCTGTGGTGCAACCTAAAGTGTTCATTCTGCCAAAACTGGCATATTGCCCATAATAAGGCTGAAACTCACTACATTTCTCCGGAGGACCTGGTGACCTTGGCCAAGGAAAGGAATAGCGTTGGCATTGCCTTTACCTATAATGAGCCAATTATAAACTATGAATACATTCTTGATGTCAGCACCCTGGCACGAGAACATAACCTGGAGATCGTCCTGGTTACCAACGGTTATGTCTTGCCTAAACCCCTTGGTGAGTTATTACCCTATATAGACGCCATGAATATTGATGTCAAAGGGTTTACCGATCAATACTACAGGGAGATCTGCGGTGGAAGCCTATTACCAGTTAAAAAGACAGTAGAGTTAGCTGCCGGGCATTGCCATGTGGAGCTAACCACCCTGGTAGTCGGCGGGGTCAATGATGGGATTAAGGAGATGGAAGGACTGTTTAAATGGATAATGGAGATAGATCCGGATATCCCCCTGCATCTCTCCCGGTATTTTCCAAACTACCAAATGGATCTGCCACCTACCCCAAGGGAAACCATGACCGCATTGAAAGCCTTGGGGGATAGGTATCTAAACCATGTCTATCTGGGCAATATGTTGGAATCAGATAATAACACCTATTGCCACAATTGCGGCAACACCCTGATTGACAGGGGTTACTACAGGGCCCATGTCGTGGGTATTACCCGTGAAGGAAGATGTGGTAATTGCGGGGAGACATTACGAAGAATTGTTGGGGATTGGGGCAGATAATCTGGTATCCTTAAATTTTATATTTTAGTTTTCAATACGGTGGATATGGGGTAAATGGAATGATGTGGATAGATTTTGTCCATTTGATATATAAACTAAACAATAAACCATAGCAGCCATGGGTCAAGTTCTACATTTTTTATGCTTGCTATAGAAAAATATCATAGAATGATGTTATAATTATAGGGGCGGTTCTATCTAGCCTATCTGAATATAACAATGGGACTTCAAATGATGCTCTATAGGACAGGTTTATCTACATAATAATTCATAATTTTTCTTTTTATCCGGTTATTCTTTCTTAATATCAAAAGCGGGGGTGAAAATATGTGGCCGTTTATATCTGATCTACTGCAGCGATTAGAGCCCTATTTACAATTTCCAGATATTATTCGTCATATAGTAGATATTGCGGTCGTAGCCTTCGTATTGTACCAGCTCCTATTGCTCATCAGAAAGACCAGGGCAGAACAGGTACTCAAGGGTTTGGTCTTTCTCTTCTTTATATACTTTGTAACCAAGTGGCTCAGGTTAAATACTATAGCATGGATCTTGGAAAATACCATCAACTTTGGTATTACAGCAGGTGTAATTGTTTTTCACCCCGAGATCAGAAGGGCCCTGGAGCAAATCGGCAGGGGCCGTATTTTTGATAGATCCCGTCTATTGCGTGACGAAAATGACATGGATGCAAAGAGCATTGTAGACGGCATCGCAGCGGCTGTTGCCAATATGTCCAAGACCAGAGTAGGCGCCCTTATAGTGATTGAGAAGAATACCGGTATTAACGAAATCATCGAAACAGGGATTTGGTTGGACGCAAGGCTGACCAGGGAGCTGTTGGAAAACATCTTTGTACCCAACACCCCACTTCATGACGGTGCCGTTGTGATTCGGGGTGATAGGGTAGCTGCAGCCGGTTGTTTTCTACCCCTAACCGAGAACCCAAATCTAAGCAAGCAATTGGGTACCCGCCACCGGGCAGCCCTTGGAATATCAGAGAGCTCCGATGCCCTGGCTATAATAGTTTCTGAAGAAACCGGTGTTATATCCATGGCCAGCGGCGGCAGGCTTACCAGATATTTGGATATAGACGGCCTTAAAAATGTCCTGTCTTCGATATATATTAAGGATGACGATGTTGGGCCTTTTAGCTTTATTAGAAGGAGGTCCAAAAATGGCTAGCTTTTTTGAAAGAAACATAACCTTAAAGATAATTTCTGTAGTTATTGCCCTTATCCTTTGGAGCATGACCCCAAGCAACAAGGATCCTGTACGGGATATGAGTTTTAGGGACATTCCTATTAAAATTGAGAATCAGCAGAAGCTTACGGAAAACGGGCTGATGATATCCTCAGAGATACCGGACAGTTACAGCTTTGATATCCGAGCCAAGGCCAGCATGGTAAAATATTTGGATAGGAGCAAGATTGTTGCTATTCTAAACCTATCGGATGTAAACAAGACTGGTGAGCAGAGTGTCAGCGTTGAAATTCAGGGACTTCCAGGTACCAGTAACATTGAGATAAAGTCTGCTCCCGATATAAAGATCAACGTGGAAAGAATAGTAGCAAAATCAGTCCCTGTGCTACCTAAGATAGAAGATGATGACAGCCTGGAACTGGGCAAACGGTTCTATGAAATTGAGCCCAGAAATATTGAGATCAGGGGCCCTGAAAGCCTCATTGCTACTGCAGCATATGCCCAGGTGTCCGTTTTATTAGGGGACGACAAGGATAAAAAACTGGAGCGCTCGTCTGCTGTTCAATTGTTCAACAATGAGGATGAGCCCCTGGATCTGGACTTTATAACCATAAACCCTGAATATTGTGTAGTAACGGTCTATCCAAACAAAATTGTCTCAGTAGATGCGGTCATTACCGGCAAACCGGCTGACGGCTATGTTGTGACGGGGGAGGAAATAAAACCCAAAGAGGTAACCGTTAATGGGGACCCGGAGGTCCTGGAGGCCTTGGATTCCATACCAACTGAGATACTGGATATCCAGGGTGCCACCAGTAATATCGTTAGGGAAGTAAAACTGCAACAGCAGGAAGGCATTAGGCTAAGTCCCGGACAAAATTCCACAGTCCAGGTCTTGGTAAGGATAGAAAAGATCGTTGATAGACAAGTTTCCGTTGAGGATATAGAATTGCGGAATATTGCCGAAGGATTGGAAGCCAATGTTGAAGAGGATGAAGGGGATAAGTTTATAACCATAAGAGGTCCCCAGAGTCTGGTTAACGCCTTTAAGGCTGAAGACCTTAAACTATATGTAGATCTCAATGAATCTTCGAGGGGCGGAAGGACCTATCCCATATTGGTTGATAAACTGCCTCCAGGGCTGGAGATAGTGGAAATAGAGCCCAGGAGCCTGAGGGTGATTTTAGAATAAGCTAAAAGAATTTTTTCACTCCTGTTTCTATTTCTTCCTTTGCCCTGAGCAATACCTGGTTTATTTCGTTTGGCTTCACAGGCTTAAGGATATAGTCGTAGGCCCCCACTCTCATAGCCTGCTTTAGGTAATCGAAGTTATCATAATTGCTGACAATCACATACTTTATATTAGGCCATCGCTTCTTTGCAGTTTCGATGAAGGTAATGCCATCCATTTTAGGCAACCTGATTTCGGTAAGTATAACATGGGGAGATACGTGGGGGAGGAGACTCAATCCTTCCTCACCGTTATTGGCCTCTCCAACCAATTCAAAATCATTCTCAACCCAATCTACTTTGTTGTCTATATCCCTGCGGGCTTTATAGCTGCTGTCTACCATCATAACCCTTAAAACCAAGGTATACACTCCTCTCTAAGTGCAAGTATGGTATATATATATTTAGTCTGATTATAACATTCAAACTCGAATATTGGAAGAAATTTTATGTAGTTTGGTAAGAATCGGGAGCAGAATTAGAACTAGCATTAAGTTTAAAATAGTGGTATAATGATTTATGCATATGCGTCTGTAGCTCAGTGGATAGAGCGTTGGACTCCGACTCCAAAGGTCGCAGGTTCAAGTCCTGTCAGACGCACCAGTGGGCGATGCGGGGCATCGCCTTTGTTTATTTGAGCAAATATTGGGTTAGAATGGATATAAAAGGGAACCAACATGGGGAAGGGCAGTGGTATTATGCCTGATAAAAATTATGAAATACTTGCCTTAACCATGCGCTATTGGTTCATAGGACTGATCATTTTCGTGATCATTAGAATTGTTCTGGAAACCATGGGCGCAAAGAAAGGGCAAAACTATCGGGATGAGGGGCCATTTGGACATATAATCTTTTTTATGGTGGTTTTTCTCACCTCCGCCTTTGCACTGCTTGCTTATAAGGGATCGGGGGTATATGACATATATACCGCTATTTTGGGGTTGGTAGTGGGTACCTCCTTAATATTGCAGTATAATCTTTTCCGATTGATCTTTCCGGATTCCGATAGACTTTTACTGATTGTAGTTGATCTATTGGCGATTTTTGGTTTTATAATGCTCTATAGGTTTAGCCCTGAACTGGGCATGAACCAGATCAAGCACTTTGCATACGGGAATCTTGGCATGTTGTTTTTTATTCTCTTCACAAAAAGGATCCGGGTGGGGAGGAAATTGGCCTATACAATTATGGTGATTGGCTGTATATTGCTATTATTGCCCATTATATTAGGTAAGGAAGTCTATGGTGCCAAGAATTGGGTGTCCATAATGGGCTTTAGCTTTCAACCGTCGGAGTTTGTGAAGATAATTCTGGTTTTTGTCTTTGCGTCCTGGTTCAAATATGACGGTGGATTCAGAGACCACTTGCCCGCCTTTATATTTGCCGTGATTTCCGTTATGCTGGTTGTACTTCAGAGGGATTTGGGTGCAGCCCTGTTGTACTTCTATATTTTCCTTTTTGTTTACTATATAGCTACTTCTGATTGGTTAATTACGACTTTGGCCCTGGGGGCTGCTGCCTTGGGAAGTGTAATAAGTTACCGTCTTTTTAGCCATGTGCGGATTCGGATAGAGGCATGGAAAAATCCCTGGAGGGATATAGAGAACAAGGGCTATCAGATAGCTCATTCACTAATAGCCATTAGCAGCGGTGGTCTTATAGGGACAGGCCTGGGTTTAGGCTCACCCCAAGTGGTACCAGCCTTTAAAACCGACTTCATCTTTGCTACTCTTTGCGAAGAATTTGGAATAATCACCGGACTTTGTATTATTGGGCTTTATGCTATCATAGTTCTGAGGGGGGTAACCATCGCCATAAGAAGTCAGGATCCCTATTGGTCGCTGCTGGCTTTTGGTGCAACTGTAGCCCTAAGCATGCAGGCCTTTACCATCATAGGTGGGGTCATCAAGATGATTCCATTAACCGGGGTAACCATGCCCTTTGTAAGTTTTGGGGGCAGTTCCATGGTATCCTCACTGGCCTTAATAGGGGTCCTGGAAGGGGTGGCAATTACCGTGCCCAGTCTTGACGGGGATACGGAAGAACAAACCCATGAAACCGATGAAGAAGGAGATTATGAGGAATGAAGAGCTTAAGGCATAACCTAAAGAAGGGGCTGGTTGTCCTATTGGGGGCCTTTATCTTGCTGGCTGCTTATTATTGTTATGTCCTTTTCTTCTACGGGGACAGATGGTTTGCAAATTCCTACAACCCAAGGGTACGTTTGGACGCCTGGGAGCCTAAGGTAATCCCCGGAGACATAAAAGATCGCAAGGGACAGGTCCTGGCCTCCACCGTCAAGGAGAACCGCAGAAATCCCGAAACCAATACAAAACAGGTTTTTTATTATAGAAGCTATTCAGGGGGCAAACAAAGGGCAAGGAGTTCAGCCCATGTGGTAGGATACAATGATCCCCAGTTTGGCAGATCCGGAGTAGAGGCACTGCAGATCCGTTATCTCTTGGGGTACAACAATCCCTTCTATGAGAGAATATATCAGAAGATATTTATGACCCGGGAGGTGGGAAACACCTTATACCTTACCATCGATGCCGATCTACAGCAGTATGCCGATGATATTCTTGGAAAGCATAAGGGTAGCGTCGTGGTTATGGACTACCAGACGGGAGAGGTATTAGCCATGGTCAGCCACCCAACCTTTAATCCCAATAAGCTAGGTGAAGATATTGCCGGCGATGCCTTGGTAAGCAGGGCGACCGAGGGTCTTTACGCCCCCGGCTCAATATTTAAAATAATAGTTGCGGCGTCTGCCTTGGAGAATCTGGAAAATGTACTTGAGGAAACCTTTGATTGTCGTGGAACTACAGAGATTGGCACTCAAAACATTTCCTGCTATGGGGGCGAAGCCCATGGCCAGGTTGATCTGGCCCAGGCAATGGCGCTGTCCTGTAATGGGGATTTTGCCCGATTAGGCGTAGAAGTAGGAAGGGCGAAGCTTCTAAAGACCGGAGAAGCCTTTGGTTTTAACCAGGATTTTATATTCCCCGATTTAAAGCTGGTTGCCAGCCGATTACCTCTTAAGCCCGGCGTCTCTAAGGAGAAGCTGGCCCTGACCTCCATCGGTCAGGGGGATGTACAGGTAACCCCGCTCCATATGGCCATGGTTGCTTCTGCGGTAGCAAACCGGGGGATAATGATGGAACCGAAACTTGTCTACCAGGTGGTCGGAAGAAATGGCAAGGTACAAAAAGCGTTAGAATCCAGGGTTTATCGAAAGTCCATGAGCGAGGAAGTATCCCAAACCATACATGATATGATGAAGGATGTGGTTTCAGAGGGTACGGGAAAGGCAGCCGCCATTAAGGGTAAGCAGGTAGCAGGAAAAACCGGTACTGCCGAGATTGTGGATGAGGATTCCGGAACAAGAAATAACGCCTGGTTTATAGGATTTGTTTCCGATAGCAAATCCAAGGTAGCCATTGCTCTGGTCCTGGAGGATATGCCTTCCGGTCAGACTGGAGGAAAGGCAGCAGCACCGCTGGCTGGGAAAATACTTAAAAAGGCAGTCGATCTGGGATATTAAACACAACAGATTAGTAGATCGTTTATCATAGCAAAGACTATACAGAAGGGGTGGGATTTAAAAATGATATTGGAAGAGAAATTAAAAAACCTGCCTGATAGTCCTGGAGTATACCTGATGAAGGATGAAATAGATAATATAATCTATGTAGGTAAGGCTATATCTCTAAGAAATCGTGTCCGTCAATATTTTCAATCATCGAAGAATCACCTGCCCAAGGTGAGAGCCATGGTTGCAAATATTAGGGACTTTGAATATATAATTACCGATTCGGAACTGGAAGCCCTGATTCTGGAATGCAATCTAATAAAAAAACACAGACCCAAGTATAATGTGCTGTTGAAGGATGATAAGAGTTACCCGTATATCGTGGTTACAACGGAAGAGGATTATCCGAGAATTAAGCTGACCCGAAAGGTAGCCAAGGATAAGAACCTCTACTACGGGCCTTACAGCAGTACCAAAGTGGTCAGGGATACCATAGAGGTCATAAGGAAACTGTTCCCCATAAGGACATGTAAAAAGAACCTCAACAACATAAAAAAAGGGGATAGACCATGTCTTTATTACTATATCAACCAGTGCCAGGGACCTTGCCTGGGAAATATATCCAAGGAAGAGTATCGGAAAGTGATAAATGATGTCTGCAAATTCCTGGACGGTAAATATGAGGATATCATAAAAGAGTTAAGGGAGCAGATGAATGAAGCAGCCGAAGAATTGAACTTTGAAAAGGCTGCCTCCATAAGGGACAAAATCCTTTCGGTTGAAAAGGTTATGGAAACACAGAAAATAGTATCCGTTGATATGTTGGACCAGGACGTTATCGCTATTGCACTGGGCGAACTGGAAAGCATTGTCCAGATGTTTTTTATCAGAAATGGTAAGCTAATGGGGAGCGAACAGTTTGTACTGGATACCGAAAACGACAACGATATAAAGGAAATATTGGGTTCTTTTATAAAGCAATTCTATCTGACAGCCTCTTTCATACCCAAAGAAATCCTCCTGCAGCATGAAATTGATGAGGCAAAAGTTATTGAGCGTTGGTTAACATCCAGAAGGGGGAACCGGGTATATGTTAAAGTTCCCCGGAGGGGGAATAAGAAGAAACTGGTGGATATGGCCCTGAAGAACTCCCTGGAGGCCTTGGAAAACCTGAAGCAAAAGACCTTACGGGAGGAGGAAAGGACTATAGGCGCATCAGAAGAGCTGACACAGTATCTGGACCTCCCCTATGTACCGACCCGGATCGAGGCCTTCGATATATCCAATACTCAAGGGGCTAATTCAGTGGCATCTATGGTTGTTTTTGAAAAGGGGAAACCCAACAAGCAGGAATACAGAAGGTTTAGGATAAGAGGGATTGTGGGGCCTGATGATTATAGCAGCATGTCCCAGGTAATTATGAGAAGGTTCAAGAGGGGATTGGAAGAGAAGAAGGAATTGGATGCTAAAGACAGGGATCCAGATGAAGGAAAGTTTTCAAGATTCCCGGATCTGATATTGATTGATGGAGGTAAGGGGCAGTTAAATGTAGCCGTTTCCACCCTAAGGGAAATGGGCATTGACTATATCCCAGTTATAAGCCTGGCAGAGAAGTTCGATGAAGTATTCACGGAGGGGAAGGAAGAACCTCTTGTAATGCCGAAAAACAGCCTCGGGCTTCAGTTGTTGCAGAGAATAAGGGATGAGGCTCACAGATTCGCCCTCACCTATCACCGAAGCCTGCATAGCAAGAACAGTATTAGGTCCATACTGGAGGATATCCCTCATATAGGACCCAGCAGACGAAGGGCTTTACTAAAGCATTTTGGATCCATCAAGGCCATAAGAGATGCCAACCTGGAAGAATTAAGTAAGGTTGCGGGCATGAACCGCAAGGCTGCCCTCAGCATTATGGAGTACTTCGGGATGGATCATTCAGATTAATACCAGGTAGCATTGTTATGGCAGCCCTTTTTTTCAAAGAGATATGGACATGCTAAAAGATACAATATATACTATAGACATGAATTAAACTCTTGTGTTAGTGTAATAACTGGGTAATAGCTATTGAATGCTCAATAGCTGTTACCTATAAATCTGACTGGCACAGTGTGTTAACTTAATATCATATTTATAAATACTTTATGAGGTGAGACCTTTGGCGTATAAACTTATAGCGGTAGATCTGGACGATTCCCTGTTGGGATCCGATATAAAGATTAGTCCCAGAAATCATGAAGCGCTGGTTAAAGCTATGGATAAAGGTTTATTGGTAACCATTGCAACAGGCAGGATGTTTAGATCTGCGGTAGTATTTGCGAGACAACTGGGTTTAGATGTCCCAATCATTACATATCAAGGGGGTCTTGTAAAAAGCGCATTTTCCAACAACATATTGTATAATCAGACCTTACGGCTGGACATTTCCAAAAAAATTGTTAGCTTATGTAAGGCCAAGGGTGTCTACCTTCAGATCTATATCGGTGATGAATACTACATCGAAAAGGCGAACTCATACAGCCGTCAATACCACAAGCAAATAGGAGTGCAAGGGATCGAAGTGGGTCCTTTGGATGAATTTTTAGAGGAGCCACCAAACAAGCTTCTCATAATGGATGAACCTCATAGGATTTTAGAATTAAAGGATGAATTTACCGAAATATTAGGTGATGAGATTGAGATCACCACGTCAAAACCCGAATACCTGGAATTCACCCATAGGGATGCCACCAAGGGCAAGGCCCTGGAGTATTTAGCAGTAACAAAAGGGATTGACAAGGAAGATATCATAGCCATTGGCGACAGCTTCAACGATATTTCCATGATCCAATATGCCGGATTGGGTGTAGCCATGGGTAACGCTCCCATGGAAGTGAAGAAGTGTGCTGATTATGTAACCGGGACAAACGATGAAGATGGAGTAGCCCAAGTTATTGATAAGTTTGTATTGAAAAGGGGTTGATAGCCTTGCCGTCTATACCTATAGATAACATTGTGGAGGAGTTGGGTCTGGAAGTCATTTACTGCCATGACAGCAGGCCTTTGGTAGTTACTACCAGCGACATTAATAGGCCGGGGCTGCAATTTGCGGGCTTCTTCGATTATTTTGCTTCCGAGAGGATACAGGTGCTGGGTAAGGTAGAAATGACTTACCTTGAGACCTTGGACCCCGATTTTCGTTTGCAGCAACTGGACAAGTTCTTTCAATACGATTTTCCATGTCTGATCATCTCAAGGGATATGGAGATCCCGCCATACATTTTGGAACTATCCAAGAAATATAATCGCTGTTTGTTTAGGTCATCCCAATCTACCAGTTCCCTAACGCAAAGGCTTATCAACTATCTGGGTTCGGCCCTGGCCCCAAAGATCACCCGCCACGGTGTACTGGTAGATGTATATGGGGCAGGGGTGTTCCTAATGGGTGAAAGCGGTATTGGAAAGAGCGAAACAGCACTGGAACTGGTGAAAAGAGGCCATCGATTGGTAGCTGATGATGCAGTTGAGATAAAGAAGGTAACGGACAACAGGCTAATAGGGGAATCCCCGGAACTCATCAGGCACTTTATGGAGATTAGAGGTATCGGAATCATTGATATAAAATCCATGTACGGGGTTGGATCCGTTATAAACAATAAACCCTTGGATATCGTCATCTATTTAGAGTTTTGGGACGATAGCAAGGAATACGACCGCCTTGGACTAACAGAGGAACACATTGAGATTTTGGGTGTTAAGCTGCCTAAGATTGTAATCCCTGTCCGGCCCGGGAGAAACCTGGCCATTATAGTTGAGGTGGCTGCCCGGAACTGGAGACTCAAGCGTATGGGCTATAATGCCGCGGTAGAATTGGACAATCGTTTGAACGCACTTATTCAACAGAATAGGGGAGAATAGAACTCAGGGACAAGTAAATAAATGTTTGGTTAAATTTTTGAAGCTTCGGCTGGGTAACAGCATTTATTATATCATGTTGAAGGAGGAAATATAATGTATATTGGTGTAGATTTAGGTGGTACAAATATAGCAGTCGGTGTGGTAGATGAGAATGGGAAAATATTACATAAAGGAGAAACTCCCACTGGAGTAGGTCGTCCTTTCGAAGTAATCGTTAAGGATATGGGAGATCTTGTTAATAGGGTTATCCAGGAATCCGGTTACAAGGTTGAAGATATGAAATCTATAGGGATAGGATCCCCAGGACTCCCTGATAAGGAAAATGGAGTTATTGTTTTTGCCAATAATCTAGGATGGCATAACGTCCCTCTCAGAGAAGAATTGCAAAAGCATGTTAACCTACCCGTGTATATTGAAAATGATGGAAACACAGCCGGCCTTGCCGAAGTTGTTGCCGGGGCATGCAAGGGTGCGAAAAACTCAATAACCATTACTTTGGGGACCGGTATAGGCTCCGGTATTGTAATAGACGGTAAGCCATATAGTGGAGCTCATTCTGTAGGAGCGGAACTTGGACACCTGGTCGTACAAGTGGACGGTATTCCGTGTACATGTGGCAATAAGGGTTGCTGGGAAAGGTATGCTTCTGCCACTGCCATAATCAGGGAGGGCAAGGAAGCCGCAGGGAAAAATCCCGAATCCCTCATCTATAAGATGGTGGATGGGGATCTGGATAAAATAACAGCCAAAACTGTTATCGATGCTGCAAAAGAGGGCGACGAGACAGCTATGGAGTTATTTGACAGGTTCATATACTACCTAACCATGGGTATTATTACAATAATCAACTCTTTTGACCCTGAGATCATAGCTATAGGCGGCGGTGTGGCCAAGGCTGGAGATTTTCTAATGGATGCCCTGCTGGAAAAGGTCAAGAAGCATATATTCTATAAGAGTGCACCTTACGCAAAGATAGTCTTTGCTACCATGGGCAATGATGCTGGAATAGTTGGTGCCGCCATGTTGGGGAAATTATAATTCATGGGAATTTAAATGGGATTAGATATTTTAAGACGAATATAGTATCAATAGCCAGGACGGATCCGGCTTAAATAAGTAGCCAAAACTACATTGGGAACTTTTCAAATGTAGTTTTGGCTACTTTTATATTAGTGCCTGGAATCTCAATACAATGCCACAGGCTCTCAATCTGCCGGGGTGGTGTAATAGGATTTGAAGGTGAACCATATAAATGGAGTAAAGGGTTTTGATCTCTTGTAGGGGGATTTATTATGAAAACTAATAAAAAACCGGTTACTCTTATTCTATATATGGTCATTTTGATATTCCTGGTTTTAGGTACAAGAATTTTTCTTATGGGCTCGGATAAAAATGAACCTTTTAATGGCGAAAATGCAGGACAGGATGAAAAATGGACCGGCATTATAACCCTTTGGGATATACCCTATGTTGAAACGGGGGTCGGCTCTAACAGCAGTTGGCTAAGTTCCAGGATCCAGGAGTTTGAAAGGGAAAATCCCGGCATATTTATCGATGTAAGAAGGATGACGCCACAAAGGGCAGCAATGTATTTCACGGGTGATGTGGAGGAAACCATATTACCGGACATTGTATCCTTGTCTCCATATGATGAGATATTGTCATATTCGAGGCTGCAGGATTTGGAGTCATATTTTACTGAGGAGGACCTGGACAGGATAACTCCCTTTGCGAAAAAATTTATGTATGGTAACGGCTCAATGATGGGAATACCCTACATGATGGGGACGTACGCCCTATACACAAACAAGGAAATGCTGGAAGAGCACGGTATAAACCTAGAAGGCACGGATATCCAATATACGACTCTGGACAGGGTGATGGAGAAGTTCCCCTACATAGAGAAGGAAAGGAAAAGGGAGATACTCTATTATGGTTTTGGTACCTATTGTACCCCCTATTCAAACCCTATTATCAGTATGATATATTACGAGGGTGATAAGATAGAAGAAAATGTGGGGTATAGGTATGTGTACAGCTGGATGCATAAACAGGACGCAGTTCCTAAAGGAATCAGGAACATGGACAGTACCGCCGCTATAGAGTTGTTCCTTAGTCAGGGGAGGATCGGGGTTTTTCTTGGCAGTACAAGGGTGCTTTACAGGAATAGGGCCTTAAGTTCACAGGGCAAGGGGCTCGAAATGGGCGTATATACCTTGCCCATGGTGAAAGGGGAAGGGATATTTCAGGATCAGGTTGCGGTCTATGGAATCATTAACAAGGAAAACAAGGTAAAGCTAAGTAAATGTGCCGATTTTTTACAATCCCTGCTGTCCATGGAGGCCCAGGCTGACCTGGGGAGGATTGGTATGTTTCCAATAGTAAATGATGTTGGATTCATCTATGAGGATGATCCTGAAATGTTGCAGCTGGAAGAGAATATTTCAAATTTCCGCTACAGTCCAAAGGATGAATTTTGGATAAAAAACAGGCAGGAATTGCTGAAAGTATTGCCGGAGAACTCCCAAGATGAGAATTCATAAGGAGAGTCTTGTCGAAACTATAGAGGATATTAGGTACCTTGATATAAGGTATGAAGTAGTGTTTACTGTGGTAGCCTATTGAATGAAACTAGGATTTAATGTAAACTTAAAGGAGTATAAGGAGTGAAATTGATTCCTATTATAGGGAGTGAAATAAATATGCAAATGGATGTAGTATATAGGAGATTAAGCGAATACATACCACACCAACGCTTGTTGCTAAATGAGCCAATGAAGAATCATACATCTTTTAGAATAGGTGGAGCCGCAGATATACTGGTTACCCCTGCCCAGGACTCTGAGATTATACATACGATAAGGGTGTGTAATGAACTTTCCACCCCAATGTTTGTAATGGGCAACGGCTCTAATCTTTTGGTAAGGGACGGGGGTATCAGGGGGGTAGTAATTAAGCTTTCGGACAACTATAGCCATATTACTATGGAAGGAAATATAATTAAGGCCCAATCCGGGGTCCTTTTGACTGATCTGTCCAGGATAGCCACAGAAAACAGCCTGAGGGGCCTGGAGTTTGCCTGTGGGATACCTGGGACTTTAGGCGGGGCAGTAGTCATGAACGCAGGAGCCTACGGCGGAGAAATGAAGGATATAGTGGTGTCCGTAACCACAGTGGATAGGCAAGGAAACTACCATACCTTTCAATTAGGGGACATGAATTTTGGATATCGCACCAGTATAATCCAGACCAATGGACATATAGTACTGGAAGTAGTAATGAAATTGGAATACGGAGATAAGCAGGAATCCTTAGAGCTTGTAGCTGATCTAACCAGGAGGAGGAAGGAAAAACAGCCTCTTGAATACCCTAGTGCAGGGAGCACTTTCAAGCGTCCGGTGGGCTACTATGCAGGGAAGTTAATCCAGGATTCCGGGTTGAAGGGGCTGCGGGTTGGTGATGCCCAGATCTCGGATCTACATGCGGGTTTCATTATAAACCTGGGAAATGCCACCGCCAAAAATGTTATCGACCTCATCTCTCAAGTTCAGGAAATTATATTAGAAAAATACGGGGTTGAAATGATACCCGAAGTAAGGATAGTCGGAGAAGGATGAAGTATAGAATCACCGCGGATTACCATACCCATACACGATACAGTCACGGCAAGGGCACCATAGAGGATAACGTAAGAGTGGCCCGGGATATGGGTCTGAAGAGCATTGCTATTGCAGATCATGGTTTTGGACATATAGGATTTGGGTTAAAGTATAGAGATATAGATAAAATGAGGAACGAGATACAACGGTTGAACCAGAAGTATCCCGATATAGATATCCTCTTGGGGATTGAATCCAACTTAGTCGGATTAGACGGTACCATAGATATACCACAAGAATATATTGACAAATTTGATATAATTTTAATGGGTTTCCATAAGGCTGTTATGCCTCTGTCATTTCATGACGCAAAAGAACTGTTTATAAAAAACGCCTTGTCTTTATTCTTGCCCATTGATAAAGAGCATTTGAGGCAACAGAATACCCAGGCTATGATAAAGGCTATGGGCAGATACCCGATAAAGATAATTACCCATCCTGGGGCCAAAATTGATATTGACTCTAAAATGTTGGCCAAGCATGCAGCAAAGAGGGGTGTAGCCTTGGAGATTAATGCCAGTCATGGATTTATGACCGTAGAATATGTTAAAATAGCAATGAGGGAAGGTGTTAGCTTTGTTATAAATAGTGATGCCCACCATCCTTCCAGAGTCGGAGATTTCCATAGGGGTATTGAAATCGCCATGGCAGCAGGCCTGGAGCCGGAGCAGATAATTAACGCAGAACTTGCTTAACTTAACTAAGGAAGAGGGTATAGATATGAGATTCTTGATTCTAACTGGCCTGTCGGGTGCAGGGAAAACTATGGCTATTCGATATTTAGAGGACATGGGTTTTTTCTGTGTTGATAACCTACCGCCCAAGCTGATCTTGAGATTTGTCGAACTATGCCAGGGATCCGAAGGGCAGATAGACAAGGTAGCTATCGTGGTGGATATACGGGGAAGGGGGTTTTTTGATGATCTTTTAGACTGCCTCTCAGAAATGAAAGAGGCGGGTCATCGCTATGAGATACTTTTCCTTGAGGCCTCTGATGATGTCCTTATAAAGAGGTATAAGGAGAGCAGGCGGGCTCATCCTTTGGTAAGAGAAGGGAGGATTATCTCTGGCATAAGAAAAGAGCGGGAACTACTGGGTAGGATAAAGGAGATATCGGATCATATAATAGATACCAGTAACCTCTATCCAAAACAGCTAAAGGAAACCTTGGTTGAACTCTTCCATGATCAACAGGACAATGAAGGTCTTTTGATATCCATTATATCCTTTGGGTTTAAACACGGGATATTGCTGGATGCTGACTTGGTTTTTGACGTGAGATTCTTGCCTAATCCCTTCTATGTTGACGAGCTTAAAATACACACCGGTCAAAAACCCGAGGTGAGGGACTATGTATTTAAATTTCCTGAGACCAGAGAGTTTATGGACAAAACAATGGACATGCTGGAGTTCTTGATCCCCCATTATATAAAAGAGGGTAAGTATCAATTGGTTGTAGGTATTGGTTGCACCGGTGGTATGCATAGATCCGTGGCCATTGGAGATGCCCTTTATGAGGAATTACAGGAGAAGGGTTACAGAGTTTCTGTTGAGCATAGGGACATTTCAGATGCTTAATGGCAAATACCCGGCATTATTCCGGCCGGATTTAAGGAGTGAAACAGATGTCCTTTTCATCCGAAGTGAAGAATGAGATTTGCCATATAGGGGATGATCAACCTTCCTGCTGCAATCTTGCTGAATTAGCCGCATTAATACAAATTTGTGGTAGTATCCATATAAGTGGGAGACGGGGGGTATCTCTGCGCATAAATACAGAGAATCCTGGTGTTGCCAGGCGGATTTTTTTAATACTGAAAAAACTTTACAAAATACAAGCGGAGATCGTAGTCAGAAGAAAGCAAAGACTGAGAAAAAACAACAGCTATTATTTGGTGCTGTCAAATAACCGGCAGGCCATGAGGGTTTTGCTGGATACGGGAATAATAAGGAAGCAAGACGGTGGAGATCTATGGATTAATCGCACTGTTGACCAAAACATCATCAAAAAGAGATGCTGTAAAAGGGCTTATATAAGAGGTGCTTTTTTGGGCGGTGGTTCGGTAAGCGATCCGGAAAAGATTTACCACCTGGAAATAGTTACTCATAACGAAACATATGCAAACAGCCTGGCAAATCTTATAAACGAATTCGGTCTCAGTGCCAGGACTATTGGGAGAAAGAGTTATTATGTAGTCTATCTGAAAGATGGCGGGCATATTGTGGACTTTTTAAGTATTATTGGCGCCCATGCCGCCTTATTGGAACTGGAAAATATCAGGATATATAAGGATATGCGCAATAATATAAACAGAATTGTCAATTGTGAGACAGCTAATTTGGGCAAGACAATTAATGCAGCAGTGAGGCAGATAGAGAGTATACAATATCTAAGGGATCATTATGGTTTATCCAAGCTTACACCGCCTCTCAGAGAGATTGCCGAACTGAGGACGAAAAATCCTGATGCCAGCCTGAAAGAATTAGGCCAAATGCTAGATCCACCCATAGGCAAATCGGGAGTCAATCATCGTTTAAGAAAGTTGGATCAAATGGCGGAGAACTTAAGGAAAAAAGGGGGAAGTCCAGTTGATTAGTACGAAAGTAAGGATAATGCATGATTCAGGACTTAACGCTCGACCGGCAGCACTTTTCGTTCAGGTATCCAGCAAGTACGATTCCAGGATTTGGGTAGAGGTCGGTACGAAAAAAGTCAACGCCAAAAGCATCATGGGCATAATGTCCCTGAATGTTGCGACTGACGATGAAATTACCATCATTGCACAGGGGGAAGATGCCCAGGAGGCCATAGATTCCCTGACCGAGCTAGTAGATTCAAATTTTAGCCACATACCTAATTGCAAATAGTATAAACAGTTCTAAAGTCCTATATAAAGTGTCCCTATGTCATATTGATGAATTATGCAGAACATTGTATAATATTGTAGCAATACATCTAGGGTATTATGGCCATAATCCTTCAACTAGGCAGTTTAACAGATAGGGGTTTTCGGCCTGGTGTATTTCACATCGTTGGAGGAAACTATGCGGAGGATTGGAATTAATCAAGCTAAACCAGGCATAAAGCTGGCCCGGTCGGTAATCAATGCTACGGGAAATGTTTTAGTCCGACAGGGTGTAACTCTTACATCCAGATATATAGAAAGGCTTCGGGAAAAAGGTATTTCTCAACTGTATATAGAGGACGATATTTCCGAAGGAATAGAAACAGAGGATCTTATATCAGACGAGACCAGGTATTATACCCAGTCGGTAGTAAAGGAAGTTATGAATGATATCCTGTGGCAGAACAGATTGAATCGGGTGCCAGAGATAACTAAAGTAGTAAACAACATCGTTGATGAACTGTTAAGCAACGATAATATCCTGGTAAATATGAAGGATATAAGAATGATTGATGATTATACATTTGGCCATTGTACAAATGTATGCATTTTATCCGTCATTACAGGGATAGAACTTGGATATAATGAACTGCGGTTGAGGGATCTGGGAGTCGGTGCCCTGCTCCACGATATAGGCAAGATGAGAATACCCAAACACATTCTGCAGAAGCCCGGGAGATTAACGAGCGAGGAATATGAGCAGGTAAAGCAGCACACTATATATGGCTTTGAAATATTGAAAGATTGTGACGATATTAGGGCACCAGCAGCCAACGCCGCGTTGGGACACCATGAAAGGTTCAATGGAACCGGGTATCCCAGGGGTCTAACGGGTGAGGACACCCATGAATACGCGAAAGTGATAGCTATAGCAGATGTATATGATGCCATGACTTCTGACAGGGTGTATCGCATGGGTATGGAACCCTACGAAGCAGGCAGCTATCTGACGAGTATGGGTGATATTTTGTTTGATAGCGAACTTGTCAACACCTTTATTAAGAATATTGCCCTATATCCCGTTGGCAGCAGTGTTATATTGAGTACGGGTGAAAAGGGGCTGGTATCCAAAAACCATGGCCATCATCCCAATAGACCAACTATCAGGATAATATATGACCCCTATGGAGAAAAGTACGATACTTACAGGGAAATCAACCTGGCGGAATGGCCAGAAATAACTATAACTCAGATATGCGAAGATTTGAATTGAATTAAATTACAAACTATATAGTGAGAAAGCAACTTTATGTTGCTTTTTTATTTTGGTCGGAAAACTTGGGAACCGGTTTTGATCCAATAGCTGCAGGGTAAATAGGATGGTATATTTTCAGATATGTCTAATTGTATCGTACAGGGAAAAATGATAGAATAGATTTAGAGATAGAAATAGGGTTTGCAGAATATTCTAACATTGTTTAGGGGTGAAATAAGTGTCTGGTTTTGTTCATCTCCATACCCATACAGAATACAGCCTCTTGGACGGGGCTGGTCGAATCACGGATTTGTTGGATAAATGTAAAGAGCTAGGAATGGACAGTCTGGCAATTACCGATCATGGAGTCATGTATGGGGTGGTGGATTTCTATAAGGAGGCAAAAGCCAGAGGCATAAAACCGATTATTGGATGTGAGGTCTATATTGCTCCTCGTTCTATGACCGATAGACAGCCTCATACCGATAGTAACTACGCCCACCTGGTACTCCTGGCTAAAGACCAAAAGGGCTATCTCAACCTGGTAAAATTGGTCTCTATGGGATTTATTGATGGTTTTTATTACAAGCCCAGGATAGACTATGAGGTATTATCTCAGCATAGTGAAGGCCTGATTGGCCTTAGCGCTTGCTTGGCCGGTGATATTCCCAGGTTGCTATTGTCCGGACAGAAAAAAGATGCCCAAGCCCTGGCGTTGAGGTTGGAAAAGATTATGGGGAAGGGGAATTTCTACCTGGAACTACAAGATCACGGCTTGGAGGAACAGGCCAGGGTTAACCCCCTAATAGCAGAACTGAGCAAAGCTACAGGCATTCCATTGATAGCAACTAACGATGTCCACTATGTAAACTCCGAAGATGCAACTGCCCATGACGTTCTAATATGCATACAGACAGGAAAGACAGTGGATGATGAGGATAGGATGAGATTTAACTCCTCAGAATTCTATTTAAAATCCCCTCAAGAGATGAAGGAATTATTCGTTGCTTTTCCAGAAGCAATAGAGAATACAGTAAGAATAGCCCAGCGCTGCAATGTGGAATTCGATTTTGATACCATCCATATGCCCGAATACCAGGTGCCCGACGGTTTTAGTCCCTCCCAATACTTAAGGCATCTTTGCTCCGAAGGTTTAAGAGAAAAGTATCCTGTGGTGACCGATGAAGCTCTTGAACGCCTTGAGTATGAGATCAATACCATAGAGCAGATGGGGTATGTGGATTACTTCCTGATAGTGTGGGACTTTATTAAGTATGCCAGGGATAGGGGGATCATGGTAGGACCTGGGCGAGGAAGTGCTGCGGGTAGTCTGGTTGCATATGTTCTGGGGATAACCCAGATTGATCCACTTAAATATAACCTCCTCTTTGAGAGATTTTTAAATCCCGAGAGGATTAGCATGCCTGATATAGATATCGATTTCTGTTTTGAAAGAAGGCAGGAAGTTATAGATTATGTAGTGGAGAAGTACGGAGAGGATCGGGTAGCCCAGATAATTACCTTTGGAACCATGGCAGCCAGGGCAGCTATACGTGATGTGGGCAGAGCCCTCAACCTTCCCTATGGGGATGTGGACCGAATAGCAAAAGCCATACCTTTTGAATTGGGAATGACTATAAACAGAGCCCTGGAAGTCAACGAAGAGCTTCGGGAATTATACGAAAGCGAGCCTGTTATAAAAAAACTAATTGATACTTCTCGCAGCCTGGAGGGCTTACCAAGACATGCCTCAACCCATGCCGCAGGTGTAGTTATATCCAAGGATCCCATAACTGAGCACGTCCCCCTTCAAAAGAATGACGATATTATTACTACCCAATTTTCTATGGGGGTTCTTGAGCAATTAGGCTTATTAAAGATGGACTTTTTAGGTTTGCGTACCCTGACCGTAATCAGGGATGCAGTCCACCTTATAAAGCTTAATAAGGGCATTGACGTGGACATAAATACAATACCCCTTGACGATCCCGGGGTCTACGAGATGCTCAGCCAGGCTGATACCGACGGTGTTTTTCAGCTGGAGAGCGCAGGGATGAGACATTTCCTAAAGGAACTAAAACCCAGCAATTTTGAGGACATCATTGCCGGGATATCCCTGTATCGACCGGGTCCCATGGATCAGATACCCAGGTATATAGACAACAAGAATCATCCCGAATCCATTGAGTACACTGATCCCAGCCTGACTAATATATTAGAGGTTACCTATGGGTGTATGGTATACCAGGAACAGGTAATGCAGATAGTAAGGGATCTGGGGGGCTACTCCCTGGGCAGATCGGATCTGGTCCGGCGGGCCATGGCCAAGAAGGACATGGAGGTCATGGAAAGGGAAAGGCATAATTTTATCTACGGCCTCACTGATGACGACGGTAACGTAATAGTACCCGGCGCTCTTAGAAATGGTGTGGATGTAGAGCAGGCCGGTAAGATTTTTGACGAGATGATGGAGTTCGCAAAGTATGCCTTTAACAAATCCCATGCGGCTGCATATGCCCTCATAGCCTATCAGACGGGATGGCTGAAATACCATTATCCTGTGGAATTCATGGCTGCTCTGATGACCAGCGTAATAGGAAACAGCAGTAAGGTGGCTGGTTATATCCAATACTGCAGGAAAAGGGGGATAGAGGTATTGCCGCCTGATGTAAACGAGAGTATGGCTAAGTTTACTGTAGTTGGTGATAAAATCAGGTTCGGTCTGGCTGCGGTTAAGAATGTCGGCCTGTCTGCAATTGATGAGATAGTCAAGGCAAGGAATGAGAAGGGGAAATTCAGGAGCATCCTGGACTTTTGCCAAAAGGTGGACAGTTCAGGATTAAATAAACGGCTATTGGAAAGCCTGATAAAATGTGGGGCTTTTGATTCCCTGGGGGTATATAGATCCCAACTGATGGCGGTTTATGAAAGGGTTCTGGATGGTGTACTTCAGGACCGGAGGAAAAACCTGGACGGCCAGATATCACTCTTTGACCAGGCCTTAATCCAAAGGGAAGAGCCGATGGATTTTGAGCTCCTGCCCGATATCAAAGAGTTTCCCAGGGATATCCTTCTCAGTATGGAAAAGGAGACTGTCGGAGTATATATAAGCGGGCATCCCCTATGGGAGTATAAGGACGTCTTGGAGGGGCTGACCAGCACCTTGGACCTTCAGGCCAGAGAATTCGATACGGAAGCCCTTATTTCTCCGGACTCCTTAAAGGATGGGGACATGGTTGAAATTGGTGGGATAATCGTTGAGCATAAGCGTAAAACCACAAGAAATAATAATTTGATGGCCTTTGTTACTCTTGAGGATCTCTATGGAACTATTGAAGTTATTGTATTTCCTACCATATATAAAAGGTATGCAAGATTATTGGACAACGACAGTACCGTTATAATTCAGGGTAAGCTGAGCTTGAAGGAGGAAGAGGAGCCAAAGATCCTGTGTGATAGGGTGATTCCATTAACATCCTCCATGAATAAAAAGTTGTATTTAAAGATAGGACCCAACAACAGGATCAACATAAGCCATCAATTGAACCCTATCTTAAAGAAGTACAGTGGTAACATCCCGGTGATTCTGTATGTCGAATCCATTAAACAAAAAAGCCTCGCCGATCGCGAACTATGGGTAAAGGAAGACAGGGGATTGATAGAGGAACTCTCCAACCTGTTGGGAAATGGTTGTGTTAAACTGGTACGGGGCTAGCTTCAAATAGAAGTAAGCCTTGTATGCTTTTGGTATGGTAAGATATCAATTTAGTAAGGGTTGTGGGCATTGTGTATTTAGGAGGTTGTGCGAAATGGATTTAAAGGATTTAACCAATGATTATGTTTGCATTCTTGCCAAGGAGGACGGGGTAAATATTATTGGCCTAACCCGGGGGAGGGACACAAAATTCCATCATACAGAAAAGCTTGACAGGGGCGAGGTTATGATAGCCCAGTTTACAGAGAACACATCTGCCATAAAAATTCGCGGTAAGGCTGTCATCTATACCAAGCACGGAGTGATAAACTCGGGGGAAAAATATTAAACAATGTCTCATAGGGGGGCTTGTAATGTGGGTCGTTGTATACATGGCGCATCATAAAAAGGATGTCGATGCCATAGAAGATATTTTGGGGGATGAAAATATACCTTACAAGATAAGACCTGTCTATAAAAATATAGCACCTGAAGAGAACTGTTTCGAGATAATGGTCCCCCAATCGGAAGTCGGGGAGGTCCACAACATACTTATGGAATACGGATTTTAGTTCTATAAATTTATGAGGAGGTCATAAAAGATGAAAACAATAGGGGTCTTGACAAGTGGTGGGGATGCTCCGGGAATGAATGCTGCAATACGGGCAGTGGTCCGTACTGCGGTCTATTATGGAATGAAGGTAATCGGCATCCGAAGAGGATACAATGGTCTTATATATGGGGATCTGCGGGAAATGGATATTACTTCAGTTGGGGACATAGTACACAGAGGTGGAACTATACTCCATACAGATCGCTCTGAGGAGTTTAGGACCCCAGAGGGTCAAAAAAAGGCCAAAAACATGGCGGAGATATTTGAAATTGAAGGCATAATTGTTATTGGTGGCGATGGAACTTTCAGGGGGGCTTATGATTTATGCCGATTGGGAATACCGGTTATTGGAATTCCTGCCACCATAGACAATGATGTTAGCTCTACAGATTTTACTATAGGCTTCGATACGGCAACAAATACAGTTGTTGACGCCATTAATAAAATCAGGGATACCGTAACGTCCCACCAGCGGGCAAACGTGATTGAAGTTATGGGTCGAGGTCGTGGAGATATTGCCCTCTATACCGGGGTCGCTGGAGGGGCTGAGCATATCATTATACCCGAAATCTCCCTTAATATTAATGAACTATGCAGGCGGCTTATTCAAGGCAGGGACCGGGGTAAGAGCTCACACATCATCATGCTTGCTGAAGGCATGATCGATGTAAACGAATTATGTGCACAGATCGAAGAAAAGACCGGGATTGAGACCAGGGCTACGGTACTGGGCCATATTCAACGTGGTGGCAATCCTACGGTGGCAGATAGAATTCTGGCAAGTAAGATGGGGTATCATGCAGTAAATTCCCTGAAAGAGGGCAGGATAAATAGATTAGTATCTATTAGAAATAACCAGATAACTGATTGCGATATCGAAGAAGGCATGGCAATGCAAAAGAGTTTTGATACAGATCTTTATGAAATGTCCAAGATCTTATCAATTTAGACAGTCTGGCCTTGGATAAGTTCTATTGTAATAGCTGTATCCAAGGGGCATATATACAGCTTTCAACACCCTAAATTAAGGGATCTATGAGTTACAGGGATTATAAAGCTACAGCCGGTATAAACATAGTTTTATACCGTTAGCATGCAGAGCATAGGAGATGGTTAAACTGGTAACGGTGGATACCGAGATACGAGTCAGGTACAAGGAAACGGATCGTATGGGAATCGTGCATCATTCCAATTATTATGTTTGGTTTGAAGTGGCCAGGACCGAATATATGCGTCAGCAGGGCCTTAGCTACAGGGAAGCGGAGGAAAGGGGTATATTGCTACCCCTCAGGGAAACCTACTGCAAGTATTTACAAGGCGCCCTATATGATGACCTGCTTATCATACGTACCACTATGACAGGTTTTACTGGAGCGAGGATTACTATGGAGTATGAGGTCATCAGGAAGGAGGATAACAGCCTATTGGCAAAGGGTAAGACCGTTAATGCAATTACGGATAGCAACCTAAAGCCAATAAATATAAAGAAAACAGCTCCTGATTTGTACCAATTGTTTCAAAGGTGTGTTCAAGAGGAATAGTTATATAACTATTCTTCTTTTATTCCTTTTTCCAGAGCCTTCATTACGGCTATCTTGAAGGTCTTGGTGGTACCTGTTGCACCTGCATAGGTGTCTATTTTGTTGAGGTCCTGTGTCTCAATCAGTATATCTGGCAGCTTTTCAAAGGCATCTAAAGCTTGCTGATAATCATACCCACTCTCCTTTGTTTTTGGCTTATTATCTTCCGTGTATTCGGTATACTCGGCTTCAGTGATCTTTCCATCTTTTACGGTGATCTTGGCTATGCCATAATTTCCTCGTTCATCCTTGTCGGTAATGCCCTCATACTTTCCATCCTTTACTTTCCTGGCATTGGTTGGTCCGTCCAGTTTTTCTTCATTTTTAGGGGTTTGCTCCTGTTTCTCCTCCTGTGTAGGTGCTTTTTCGGATTGACTGGATTCCGGAGTCTCTCCCTTTCTGGAAGGAGGCTTTTTCGTTACTGCGCAAGCGGAAACGGCTATCGTCAAGAGTAATATAACAATTAGAAAACATATTAACTTTTTGCCCATCAATTAGATTCCACCTTTCGATTAATCTGATAGATTTTAAAAGCTACATTTAAAGACATTAAAATTGAATATAGATCCAATATTTGTTATTCAATATTCAATACATAATAATAGCGGATTAACTGAATAAAATATGATGAGCATTATTCGCAATATATAGGATAACCAATTATGATGAAAAATTGCAAGGGAGCGGAAATCCAAGTTTAACTATATGATTTGATATCATTAATAGCATGACTTAAGAAGGTTGGATAGAGACTGATATAAGACAGGGGATCGGATATATCCAATATAAGGTTTAGATAGAAAATTAGCCCTTGCGGACACATCACCGCAAGGGCTAATCTTAGATTTTGACCATCAATTATGATGGAACGGTTTCATGGGATTTATTCCTGCTCCTTGGCGATCTGTTGAGCTGCCAGGACCAGGAACATATAGTGAGAGGAGCCTCCGCCCATTACATATTCCACTTGCTGCCACAGATAGGGGAATACAAGCAGCTCAGGGAAATCGGGTCTTATGAGGGCCGTACCCGAAATTACTCCACCGGGGATATAGGACCAGTCAGCACGGTTGAGTCCATAGCCAACTGTTGCAGATTTTGTGCCAATCCCTGATGCAAAGGACATGGTATTAGAACCCGGGTGACAGCCTAAAACAAAGTTTAGAGAGTTGAAAATCAACTCGGCATCGAAGATCTCAGGGTAGGCCTTATGCAGGAAGTAATAGCGGTAGCCCAGGCTCTGGATACCCCAGCCTGCTCCCCATATATATGGGCGATAGGGAATTCCATAGGGGGTTTCAGCGCTCTGCTTATCAAAATGCGCCTTCAATCCGGGTAATGCGCTACGGAATTTTTCTGAGAATTCGGCATTGTTCATTACCTTTTCAGCACGGGCAGTGAACCAGCCCACATCTGCTATGGAATCGACTATAAAATCAATTTCCGATAACAAGAAATCCTTATATTTCTCTTCGCCGGTGGTCAGAAGCAATTCTACTGCAGCGTGTACTTTTGCAGCTCTTGCCTTACCTGATCCGTCCGTTACCTCAAAGAGCTCACGGGCTGCCTCCAGGGACTGCTCACTCAATGTATCGTTAAAGCCCTTCAAAGCACGAGAGGCGGCCGCCAGATGAGCAGCTGTTGTCAATTCCCTGGGAGGATTGTCTTCAGTAAACACCCAGCGATCATCGTCATTACCTTTGATACCGTCTGTCATGGCTGCACTATCGCCAAGAAGGACATATTGTCTTAGATCATTGGCGATAATACCACGATAGAGTCGTCCCAATGCACGATAGGCACCTACCACGGACAAGACACCATGTTCGATCTGCTGGAGGATATCATTTTTACCGTCCGGCTGATGGATTTCGGTTATCCGTCTTTCCTGATCTATGGTAGTCACATCATAGTCTACATTAAAGGACTCATATGCCAAGGTGAGAATATAGAATTCACCGGACTGTGATTCAACACGAAGGTCAAAATCACCTGCATCGTGCCAACCACCGACATTAAGGCCGGGTACTACATCGCCTGGTTTGTACTTGGTCAATGTAGAAGGTCCCTGCACATAACCGTCGATGTGATTGTAATTAACCGGAGCCATACGGGCATCGTCGTCATGGCAGAGGTCATGCCATACTCGATATTTTTCATTTACCCGCATATGACACATCTGTACGGGAAGGAAATACTCCAGAACCGGCTGCCATACGCCACGATCGTAAACGTCCTTGGCGATACGGAAGATAGAAGATTCCGATGATCCATACCGGACCTTATATAGTCCTTCTTCTTTTATGTTGGTAAAATCAAATTTCAAATAGTTATAGCGGAGGAACTGTCCCCATTTCTCACCGTTATTGGAGTAAACTTCTTCCTCACCAGTTTCCGTTATCTTTAGCAGAATTGGCTTCTCACAATTGCTGTCACGTCTATCCAACTCAATAATCGCGGTTTTAGTTTGGTTGGGGTGATATCCTACCTGGGATGTTTGAACAACTGGTGGGTATATCCAGTCTTCTACGACATTTGGGGTTATAACCCATTCGATAGCATTATCGGTTGCTCCGGCGGGAACCTCACTGCTAATGACAAACCAACCGTTGTTATGATTCATACGTCCATCATACAGCTTAAGTTCCGTACCTTTGCTTTCAATAACGAGTCTGTTATAGGGATCGTCTGGTCTAACCACAAATCGCCTGCCAACTGCATAGGGTTCGGCGATGATATCATCGGCAATAATTGGGTTATATCCCTTGTTATCGCCGGAAAGATGTTTGATATCAGCTCTTGCATCGGGTTCACTGAAATCCCCGGTATGTAGATAGTTAGGAGGTAGAGTCAGAACAGGGCCGTTGGGCTGTTCAGGGAAGATACCATGCTTATCGTCCATTATCCAGGGCTTTCCGAATAATGCACCGGGGAACAGCTCCAGATTAAAGCACATTTTACCTACAAACCTCTCAGGTATAGGTCTGTCCAAATTCACAGTCACCCTGACGGAATCACCTTCACCTTTGACGATAACTTCGTAATTGAACTCAAAATCTGGATAGATCATGGGATTAAAGCCCCTGAGATGTCTGGATCTATCCGGGAAACTAAGAGAAGTCGTGATGGTGTTGGCGGCTTCATCCAACTTGCGTTCACCCTGTTTTGGTACGGGTTGCCATTGGCCTGGTGTCTGCTCAAAACGTATATCACCGTTTGTTGCAACTCGATTCCCATGCATGATGATGCTCACACCGGATTGGTGCCCCTCCGGGTAAATATCATCAAAGGCCATAACATCAACGCCGATGTTCTTGAAATAGCCCAATTCTTTATTTAGTTTGAATCCCTTTTCATTACAGGTGTTGCAACGACTTGTATTATCCATTTTCTCTTCCAACTCCTTTTCTATTCTTGATGTGATGCACTAAGCCTATTACTTCTAGGTGCAGAGCCCCATCAAGAAATATAGTTATAATGGGATTACCCTTTACCATACTAATATAGTATATTATAAAAGGGAAATATGCAAGATAGCTCAGGGTGCAAAGGATACAATTAGTTCCCTTGTCATGGTTGCAAATTCATTCATCAGCCTGACCGGGCATTTTACCAGAGCCTATTAATGGTCATCAGACTTCCAAAAGTTTCTTAAAATCATATTCAAGATGCCACCGTGCACGTAATATTCCATTTCAATGTTGCTGTCTATCCTGGCAATTGCTTCAAAAGCCAGAGTACTTCCGTCCTGACGGACGGCACGAACCTGGAGCCTTTTATTTGGGTAAGGGTTCTCGGAGAGACCTATTATATCAAAGCTTTCTGTCCCTGTAATACCAAGAGATTCAGCACTGGCCCCTTCCGGGAACTGTATGGGCAGAATACCCATGCCAATTAGGTTGCTTCTGTGGATTCTTTCAAAGCCCCGGGCTAGGACTGCTTTGACCCCTAATAAGGCGGTTCCCTTGGCAGCCCAATCCCTGGAGCTACCTGTTCCGTATTCCTTACCTGCTATAACAACAAGGGGTGTATCGGTTTCCCTATATTTCATAGCCGCATTGTATATGGACATGACCTCTCCCGTAGGAATATACTTTGTAAAACCTCCCTCAACTCCGGGAACCATTCTATTTCTTATCCTGATATTTGCAAAAGTACCTCTCATCATCACTTCATGGGTTCCCCTGCGAGAGCCGTAGGTATTGAGTTGATCCGTCTTTATATTCTGTGAAGTCAAGTGAATACCGGCATCGGAGGTCTCAGGGATGCTCCCTGCCGGTGAAATATGATCGGTGGTAACGCTATCCCCTAATAGGGCCAATACCCTGGCACCTAAAATATCTTTGACCTTATTGGGATCTATTTCTATATTGTCAAAAAAGGTAGGTCTTCTTATATAGGTAGAAGTTTCGCTCCATTTGTAGATATCGCCGTCGGATACAGGCAGGCTGTTCCATAGTTCATTTGCATGGAAAATACCGTCGTATTTATCACGGTATATATGGGGCTTTACATGAGCCTTGATCATGGCTTCAATCTCTTCGTCACTTGGCCATATATCCCTCAAATATACTGGTTCATTCTTATCGTTATAGGAGATGGGCTCAGAATAGAGATCGATGTCAACAGTACCGGCCAAGCCATAGGCGATAACCAGCGGGGGTGAAGCCAGGTAATTCATTTTAGTTTGGGGATGGATGCGGCCTTCGAAATTACGATTACCACTAAGCACAGCTGCTACAGTCATATCATTATTATCTATGGCTTCACTTACCTCGTCGGGTAGGGGGCCGCTGTTGCCTATGCAGGTGGTACACCCATAGCCAACAATATTATAGCCCAGCTGCTCCAAGTAGGGGAGTAGCCCCGCATTTTTGAGATATTCCGTAACAACCAATGAGCCGGGTCCAAAGCTGCTCTTTACGTATCTGGGCTTTTTGAGGCCTCTCTCTACAGCCTTTTTTGCCAGAAGCCCTGCCCCTATCATAACATGGGGATTCGACGTATTGGTGCAGCTGGTAATGGCGGAAATTACCACAGACCCATTCCTCAGCTCTTCCACTTCACCATCCTTGTATCTGATTGCAACTACTTTGTCCGCATTGCTTTTTTCAACGCCGTAGCCGCCTTCTTCCAAGGGAGCGATTATCGCTTTGCGATAGGATTCTTTCATGTCCTTGAGGTTTATTCTGTCCTGGGGCCGTTTAGGTCCGGCCAGGCTGGGCTCTACCGTTGAAAGGTCAAGTTCCAATACCTTGGTAAA